>CAKSPR010000026.1 GCA_934486455.1 uncultured Eubacteriales bacterium | reverse complement strand
CTTGCCTCTCGCTGAGTGCCCCGATATAATACCAAAATTACCGCCTCTTGTCAACCCCCTTTTTTGATTTTTTTCAAACTTTTTTTGCTTGTCCAAATATTGGGGAGATTTTGTTTTTTTCGGGCATATCTTGTGCCGACATTTCTTCTCTTTGGATATTTTGAACAAAAAGGGAAAGAGTAATATTATCACGGCATTTAGCGAGGTATATATATATGAAAGTGACAAAATGTTTTACGGTAAAAAAGATGTGGCAGCTTGCGGTCATCATTTTTATCAATCTTCTCATTATTGCGGTGGCCTTTTCCCAGTCGGCCGACGCGCTTTCTAAAATGGGCTCCTCGGGGGCCGAGGTCAGAGAGATCCAGACCCGCCTTAAAAAATGGGGATATTTCAATTCGACCGTCGACGGAATCTATGGCACAAAGACCAAAAACGCCGTTATATATTTTCAAAAGAAAAACGGGCTGACGGCCGACGGCATTTGCGGAAGGAAAACCCTGGCGGCCATGGGCATAAGCAGTTCGTCGTCATCGTCGTCCTCATCCTCCTCGTCAAGCGATCTCAATCTTCTGGCGCGGCTCATTTCGGCCGAGGCGCGGGGAGAAAGCTATGTGGGTCAGGTGGCGGTGGGAGCGGTCGTGCTTAATCGGGTCAAGCATTCCTCCTTTCCCAATTCGATTTCGGGAGTCATTTATCAATCGGGGGCGTTTTCCTGCCTTAACGACGGGCAGTTCTGGCAACCGGTAGCCGACAGCTCTTACAAGGCCGCCCGCGATGCCCTTAACGGATGGGATCCTTCGGGAGGAGCTATATATTATTATAATCCCGTGACGGCAAAAAGTCAGTGGATACGCTCCCGTCCCATAATCGCCACCATAGGGAAGCATGTTTTTTGCTCGTAGAGCCGGGGTGCATGCAAGGCAGCGCCGACAGCACAAAGCTGCGCAGTGGTTCAGGTGTTTTCACCGCAAAATCAAGGCCGCGGTCGAAGGAATTTCCCCCGCCGCGGCCTTTAAAATCCCGCCTTGTGCATCAGCCCGGAGGCCACTGCATTTGGCGCTTGCCCAAAATATGAAAATGAAGATGTTTTACGCTTTGCTGACCGAGCTCCCCAACATTTGAAACAATGCGGAAGCCCTCCTCAAGGCCGTTTTCCTTTGCTATCTTTGCGATAACCTCGAAAATATGAGCCACAACGGCACTGTTTTCGGGATTTATTTCGGCGGCCGAGGAAATATGCTTTTTGGGAATCACAAGGCCGTGGAAGGGCGCCTGGGGGTCGATGTCGGCGAAGGCATACACCTCGTCGTCCTCGTAAATCTTTTTTGACGGGATTTCTCCCCCGGCTATCTTACAAAAAAGGCAGTCCATTTTTTCACCTCCGTTGCTTTTATGAAATTTTACCCGGCGGGTTTATATCTCTATACTTATTATAATACCGATTTTAAGGAAATTCAAGAGCAAAGAAGAACAGTGCTGCCTTTGCCGTCGGGGCGTTCTTTCGGCCTTCGCGGCCGATTATTTAACCGGCTTGCAGTTCCAGATGTCCCTTGCATAGTCGGCGATGGCGCGGTCGGAAGCAAATCTTCCTGCCTTTGCGATGTTAACGGCGGACATCCTGCCGAAGGTGTCCTTATCGCAATAGAGCTTATCAACCCTTTCATGGGCGCGGCAATAGCTTTCAAAGTCGGCAAGAACCATATAACTGTCCTTCTCGAGCAGGGAGCTTACCACCGCCTCAAAGCTGTGCCCGGCAAAGCCGCGCTGAGCCATATCCACAGCCTGCTTAATGGCGGGGTTGTTGTAATAGTATTGACGGGGATTGTAGGAAAGCTTAAGCTCTCCGACCTCCTCGGCATTCATTCCGAAAATGACGATGTTATCGTCGCCCACCGCCTCGTGTATTTCCACATTGGCTCCGTCCTCGGTGCCAAGGGTGACGGCACCGTTGAGCATAAGCTTCATGTTGCCGGTCCCCGATGCCTCGGTTCCGGCCAGGGAAATCTGTTCGCTTATATCGGCGGCGGGAACGAGCAGTTCGGCCAGGGTTACACGGTAATCCTCGACATAAACCACCTTGAGCTTGCCCTTTACTGCGGGGTCGCTGTCGATAAGCTTTGCGATGCAACAGATAAACTGGATTATCTGCTTTGCGAGGTAATATCCCGGAGCGGATTTGGCTCCGAAGATGTAGGTCTTGGGCACAAAAGGCTCGTTGGGATGATCCTTTATCCAAAGATATTCCGAGAGAATATGCAGGGCGTTAAGGTGCTGACGCTTGTATTCGTGCAGGCGTTTTATCTGAATGTCGAAAACCGAATCGGGGTCGCAGTCCCCGCCGCCTGTCTTTTTAATGTATTCGGCAAGACGGATTTTATTGTTCCGTTTTATTTTTGCAAGCTCCTCTTTAACTGCCGCATCGTCTTTATATTCGAGCAGCCCCGAGAGCTTTTCGGCGTCGGTTACAAAGCCGTCTCCGATGAGCTTTTTCAAAAATGCCGAAAGCTCGGGATTGGCCTGGCAAAGCCAGCGTCGGTGGGCGATGCCGTTGGTGATGTTGGTAAATTTGTCGGGGGTGAGCTTGTAAAAATCGCGGAAAACCTCTTTTTTGAGGATCTCGCTGTGCAGCTTTGAAACGCCGTTGACCTTGTGGCAGGCTGCCACGGCAAGGTTGGCCATTTTAACAACCCCGTCGCGGATTATGGCCGTGCGTTCGACATAATCGGCGTCGTGTGTCTGCTCCCACACCCATGCTCTGTGGCGATTGTCGATTTCGGTTACTATCTGGAAAATACGGGGCAGTCTCGCCTTAAAAAGGTCGATGGGCCAGCATTCAAGCGCCTCGCTCATGACTGTGTGGTTGGTGTATGCCACCGTTTTAACAACGATGTCCCACGCACTCTCCCATGTGTATCCGCATTCGTCAAGCAAAATACGCATAAGCTCGGGAACGGCAAGCACCGGGTGGGTATCGTTGGTGTGGATGGCGGCGAGAGAGGGCAGTTCGTCCATGCTGTGGTTTTTAAGGTGATTTTTAACAATATCCTGAATTGAGGCCGAAACAAGAAAATACTGCTGGCGCAGGCGAAGGGACTTCCCCTCTCTGTGGTTGTCGGCGGGATAAAGCACCTTGCTTATAACCTCGGCCATGGCCTCCTGCTCGATGGCGCGCATATAATCGCCGTCGTTGAAAAGCTTCATGTCAAGACCGGGAGATTCGGCGCTCCACAGTCTTAAAAGAGAAACTCCCTTTCCGTCCGTCCCGGCCACCATCATGTCATGGGGAATGGCCTTAACGGGGGTATAGTTTTCGTGCTCGACATGGTGGAAGCTTCCGTCCCACCAGTCCCGCACGGTGCCGTCAAATCTCACCTCAATGGCGTCGTCGGGATGCTCCACAAACCACACCTCCCCGCCGGGAAGCCAAAAATCGGGAAGCTCGGTCTGCCATCCGTCCACGAGCTTTTGACGGAATATTCCGTATTCGTAGCGAATGGAATATCCCATTGCCGGATATTTGCCCGAAGCCAGTCCGTCGAGATAACAGGCGGCAAGACGGCCGAGTCCTCCGTTTCCGAGGCCCGCATCGGGTTCCATTTCGTAGATTCTGTCTATCTTTACTCCCAATTTCGCAAGCGCCTTGGAAACGGGGGAGGTGATGTTAAGGTTGAAAAGTGTATTTTTCAAAGAGCGTCCCATTAAAAACTCCATGCAGAGATAATATACCTGCTTTGTGTTTTGCTGTTCTGCCTTTTGAATAAATTCATTTCGGTCTTTAATCAAAATATCCTTTACCGCAAGCACAACGGCCTTATATATGTGTTCGTCGCTTGCATCCTCGGGAGAGAGACCGAAATGGGTAGAAAGCTTTTCTTTTATGAGTTCGACCGCCCTCTCGACGGTAAGTCCTGTTTTCATAAGACCTGCTCCTTCGCTTTAAAACTACGCTTATAATTTTACTCATATTATACTCAAAAAGCAAGTATCAAATGTTAATTTTCTTTGTTTTGACCAAAAATCGAGGCAAAATCGCCGGCTCAGTTTTGCTTTAATGACTTTTTAGAATTATGCATCCTTTGCCGCGCACCCGTAACGGATAAGAGTCAAAAAGGGAGAAAAATTGTCCCTTGGGATTGGTTTGCGCCGACCTTGCGGCTATATATATGTATAAAGGTGCAAAATATAAATAGGGTGCAAAAAATAAATGCCCCCAAAAAGCAGTCGGTGCAATCCACGGGCATAAAAGCTTCCGTGCCGAAGGCTTTCATAAAAAACCTGCGCGTCTTAAAAGCCGAGCAGGGTGTTGGGATCGGTGTCAAGTATCTCGCAAAGAGCAAGTATCTTAACGGCTGATATGTCGCACTTTCCGATTTCATAATATGTATAGGTTGAGCGGTGAATGTTCATTTTTTCCGCAATTTGAAGCTGGGTCATACCTTTTTGTTTTCTGATTTCCTTAATGTTTCGGCCTATCTCCTTTTTGTTCTTTAACATGTCCTCACCTCTTTTATATATTATATCTTTAAATATGGTATGTCAATACATTAATTGTTGGATTGGTAATTATAATATATCATTTAACCAAGGAAGTGATCTTATGGAAGGCAATCGCTCGGTTTTACTTTTAAGGGACTATGGGCACATAGAAATCAAATTAAAGGAAATGCTTGAAAGCAACGGTATGACAAGAAATGCCCTTGCCGATGCCATCGGATCAAATTTCGAGGTGGTAAACAATTGGTACAGCGGCAATTTGGGAAAGATCGACGCCGATGTTTTGGCAAGAATCTGCTATGTGCTGGAATGCAAAGTGGAGGATCTCATCGTTTATAAGGACAAGGCTTAAATCAAGAAATCGGCCTTGTCCTTTAATCGGTTTACATGCATTTAATCTCCGTGATTTTTTAAGGTCACGGATTTATTTTTTGTTTGGGCGTCAGCGGCACTTGCATTCGACGAAAAAAAGGTTTAGAATAGGGGTAACGGCGCGGGCGGCAGTGCAGCCGACATGCACGGCAAAAGCAGCCGCAAGAAAGACAACCGCACCCAAAAAGCAACGACAGCAAAGGTAACAACGGTGATGACAATGAACACAGAAAATGTTTTGTCGGACAACAGACTGGTCTTTTCAAAGGACCTGTATGTTAAAAGCTACGACAGCGACATGTTCAAGCAAATGTCCCTGCCGGCAATTATGAGATATTTGCAGGAAATCGCGGGGGAGCATTTATCCCTGCTTGGCCTGCCTTATGAAAAACTCTTTTCGGACGGGGCGGTATTTTTGCTGTCAAGCCTTGAAATACACATATACACCCCTCCCGTGCTTTGGCAGGACATAATCCTGAGCACCTGGAGCTACGGAATAAAGGGGGCGACCTTTGTCCGCAACAGTCGCATCTGCGACAAAAACGGCAATGTCCTTGTTGAAGCTTCGGCAGGCTGGTTTTTGGCAGATCCCCAGACCCACAGAATCATCCGTCCGAAGGATTATCCCCCCGTTTTGGCCATTCCCGAAAATCCCGATTCTGTATTTTCAAACGGGCGATTTCATATAAGCCGACCCGCCGACGCAAAAAAGCTTTGCGACCGAGAGATTCTTTTTTCCGACGCAGATTACAACCGACATCTTAACAACACAAAATACGCGGAAATAATAACCGATATTTACAGCCGGAAACTTGAGGACAGCCGCATATCCCATTTTAAAATAATCTACGCCGGAGAGGCAAGGGTTTTTGACACCGTAGAAATTTTTGAAAGCGGCGATATTCTGCTCGGCACAAAGAACGGGCAGAGATGCTTTGAATGTGAGACCGAGTTTGTAAAAAGATAAACCGCCGCTTGCGTAAAACCGCCTAAACGCCTTTTTAATCAATGTCAAAACGCCTAAAAAAAGACGGGCAAAAGCGGACTGCCGCAAAAAGGCGCGTGGGATTTTTGTTTTGATCCCTTCCGCCGCCCCTTAAAAAATCCCTTAAAGCCCCTAAAATCAAAGGACTATACCGTGGGTAGAGCCGATTTTTTTGCTCTACCCGCCGTGTTTTTTTAATAGAATCGGCAAGCGGCTCAGTAGCTTGAAAAAAATCCGTCTTAATGATAATATTCTCTCAGACACGAAATTTTTCTTCCTCCGGCCGATGACAGACGGAAATCCGCAAGGGAGAGAACTTTTCGGTGGTCACGAATCGAAGGGAGCGGTACCTTTTCGCCGTCCGTTCCCTTCCGATTCGCAGCGGCCGTACCTTTTCCCTTTCCTCAAAGAAAGGGAAAATCGGCCTTAAAATCTTTGCGACTATTTTTTTGAGAATCGAGGATCAATTGAAATGACTGTACTTTTTACCGACACTTCTTCAAATCTTCCGAAAGAAAGCTTTAAAAAACACAACATCAAGGTAATTCGGTATTCTTATTTTTACGAAGACGAAAACATCGACCTGTCGGGAGAGGATTTTGACGGAAAGGCCTTTTACGACAGCATGAGAGAAGGCAGGGTGGTCAACACTTCGATGATAAACATGGCCGCCTTTGAGGAAGCCTTTGAAAGCGAGCTTTCCAAAGGAAACGACATTATCTATATCGGCATGTCCTCGGGGGTGAGCGGCTCCATGAACATTGCAAGACTGGTGGCCGAGGAGCTTAAAGAGGAATACCCCGATCGGCAGATTGAGATAGTCGACACCCTGGCAGCCTCCCTCGGAGAGGGCTTTTTGGTGCTCGACGCGGCAATGTATCTCGACCGGGGAATGTCGGCAAGCGAGGTCGCCGAAAAGATACGCCGCCGCACATCGAAAATGTGCCAATGTCTGACGGTTGACGACATCAACTATCTTAAAAGAACCGGCCGCGTATCCGGACCGGTGGCATTCATCGGCTCTCTTCTCGGAATTCGTCCCCTCCTTCGGGGAAACAGCCACGGAAAAATCGTCATGTACGGCAAGGTCAGGGGAGCGGCCGCCGCCATTTCGGCTCTTGCAGAACGGTATGACCAGCTGGTTATCGATCGTTCGGCACCCATAGGCATTGCTCACGCCGACAATCCCAAGGCGGCCGAAAAGCTGCTTAGTCTTTTAAAGGAGCAAAAGGGCTTTACGGGGAAGCACATGACCGTTTATTATGAGCCGGTCACAGGCGCCCATGTAGGCCCCGGCACGGTTGCCCTCTTTTTCTACGGCAACGCCCGAAAGAGCCTGATTTAATAATAACATCATAATCCGCAGCGCCCGTCGGTATTGGCTGTGAGCTTTACCGACGGGCATTTTTCTTTTTGCCAAGAAAAAGGCAGGCTCTGCACGGGGAAAAGCAACGGCTAAAAGTCCCGGAAAGCAGGCGTTTTCGGAAAAATTTCGGGAATTTGTGAACTTTTTGTTAATTTGACTATATTTGACCTTGACATTCTTTGACCTTTGCTGTATACTGTGAAGCAGAAAGAGAAAAAAGGTCAGGATTCCGAGAAGAAGGCCTTAAAGATCAGTTCCCTCGGGCGCACAGCGTCGCCGACAGAGGGCAAATCAAAAAGGTCGGTTTTTCGGGCGGGAATATGTGAAAAGAGTTGAGCAAACAAATGAGAATGAGTGATTTGGTGGCAGAAAAAATATTGGAGATGATAAAAGCTCAAAACGGATTTGCCGAAATAAAACGGGGCGAGCTTGCCGAGGATCTCGGTTGCGTGCCCAGTCAGATAAACTATGTTTTAACCTCTCGGTTTACCCCGGAGCACGGATACACCGTCGAAAGCCGCCGCGGCGGAGGCGGCTACATCCGCATAACACGGGTCAGGGTCGATCGGGGCACCGCCGTTATGCATCTTGTCAATTCCATCGGCGACAGTATTGATTTTCCCACCGCCAAGGCGGTCATCGGAAATCTTTCGGAGCAAGGATTTATCTCCGGCGACAGTGCCGCGATAATGCTGGCGGCGATGAACGACCGTTGCTACAGCAGCCTTTCCCCCGACAGCCGAAACGCCGTTCGGGCAGCCATACTCAAGCAAATGCTGATAATATAAAAGGCGGGAGCAAAGGCAAAAAGAATGTAATTCAAAGCCCTCAAAAAACAGTGTATTTAAAATGTAATTAAAACCAAAACTCTAATCGAACAACAACCAAGGTATGAAAGGAAGATATATATGCTTTGTGAAAAATGCGGAAAAAAACAGGCAACAACACACATCAAAAAATCCATTAACGGAGTTTATGAAGAACATCATTATTGCAGCGAATGTGCCGCCGAAAGCGGAGTCAAGGCTTTCCCCTCCTTCGGAGCCTTCGGAGAAGGCGGGCTTTTCGGCTCGCTGCTCGGACTTCCCTTCTCGGAAGCTCCGGCAAGCCGCGCCGATACCCTTCGCTGCCCGTTTTGCGGAACATCCTTTTCGGAAATTTCGGAAAACGGTCGGGTTGGCTGTGCACAGTGCTATGACACATTCAGAAAGCAGCTGCTTCCCTCGATCGAGCGTATCCACGGAAGAGCGTCCCATTGCGGAAAGTCTCCCGAGCGCGAGATAACCGAGGAGGACAAAAAGAAAAAGGAGCTTGACGAGCTTAAAGAAAAGCTTCAAAAGGCGGTTGACGCTCAGGAATACGAGCAGGCCGCAAAATTCAGAGATGAGATAAAAGAGCTGGAGGGTGAACATAATGAGCAAAAATAAATGGTATGAACAGGTTGAAAATCAGGGCGATCTGGCGGTCAGTACCCGCATACGCCTTGCGCGAAACCTCAAGGACTATCCCTTTTCCTCAAAGCTGACTGCCGACAAGCTCAACTGTATAAACCGTGCCGTTTGGGACGCCGTTCCCGACAAAAAGGACTTTGATTATATCGAGCTTTGCGATCTTAACAAGGCTCAGCGCCTTGCCCTTTGCGAGCAGCATCTCATCAGTCCCGAGTTTGCCGATAAAAACGACGGTCACGCCGTCATTATGAATAAAGACCGCTCGGTGTGCATAATGCTATGCGAGGAGGATCACATAAGAATTCAGGTGCTTTGCGCGGGCTTCGCCCTTGAAAAGGCCTATAAAACGGCCGACGCCATTGAAACCGAGCTTGAAAAAAAGCTGACCTTCGCCTTTGATAAGGATCTCGGCTATCTGACCGAGTGCCCCACCAACCTCGGCACCGGCATGAGAGCCTCGGTAATGCTTCATCTGCCCGCTCTTGAAGCGGCAAACGGAATCGAAGCTTTGAGCCGCGCCGTCGGCAAGATCGGTCTGACCCTCAGGGGCACCTACGGAGAGGGCAGCGGAGCGGCAGGCTCGCTCTATCAGCTTTCAAACCAGATAACCCTCGGTATCGACGAAAAATCAGCCATCGAAAATCTTTCGGCCGTTACAAAGCAGGTTATGGAAAAGGAGCTTGAGGCTCGCAAGACGGTCGGTCGGGACAATCTCGAGGACATGGTATACCGTTCGCTGGGCATTCTTAAAAGTGCCCGCATGCTTTCGGGCGCCGAGCTTTCAAAGCATCTTTCAAACCTGAGGCTGGGCGGTTCCATGAACATGGAGGATATTCCCTCTCCCGCCCTTATAAATCAGCTTGAAAACGAGCTTTGCGCCGCCGCCATAACAGCTCAAAACCCCGATTGCAAAACCCCCGAGGCGCGGGATAAATTCCGTGCCGCAAGGGTCAGAGAAATGCTGAAATAACATTAGTATAAGCGCTGACATTTAACCTTAAAAATATCATTCCCGTGTTGCGCCGGGCGGGTAAAAAACAGCCCTTACAAAAAGGCGGCTTTTTGCCGACCCGTTTCCCCGTGCAACACATTTTGAAAGGACTGAACACTATGTATAAATTCAACGGATTTACCGAAAAGGCCAACAAGGCCATAAATCTTGCCATTGAAAAAGCCGAAACCATGGGTCATACCTACATCGGCAGCGAGCACCTGCTTCTCGGAATTCTTGCCGAGGGCTCGGGTGCGGCAGCCGCACTGCTTTCGGCCAACGGGGTAAACGAGGAAAAGATTGCCGAGCTGCTTGCCGAAAAGGTGGGCGAAGGGCTTCCCACCTCTCTCACTCCCGATGACTTTACTCCCAGAGCAAAAAGAATTCTCGAAATGTCCATTGCGGCCGCTCGGTCTCTTTCCAGCGGATATGTGGGCACCGAGCACATTCTGCTTGCCATAATCGAAGAGGGTCAAAGCTATGCCGTAGCCTTCCTAAAGGAGCTTGGCATTAAGCCCGAGGACATCTCCTCGCAGATACTCTCGGCCTCCGACAGCTTTTCTTCCAAATCCGGAGACGATCAAAAGTCCAAAAAAGGCGGCGGAAAATGCCCCACCCTCGACAAATTCGGCCGCGATCTGACCGCCGAGGCCAAGGAAGGAAAGATTGATCCCGTCATCGGCCGAAGCGAGGAAATTCAGCGGGTGATACAGATTCTGACCCGCCGTACCAAAAACAATCCCTGCCTTATCGGCGAGCCAGGTGTCGGTAAAACCGCCATCGCCGAGGGTCTTGCCCTTAAAATCGCATCGGGCGAGGTGCCTGAAATCCTTGAAAACAAGCGTGTGGTATCTCTAGATCTCACCGGTATGGTGGCCGGCACAAAATACCGCGGCGACTTTGAAGAACGCATAAAGACCGCCCTCGAGGAGGTCAAAAAGAGCGGCGATGTAATTCTTTTCATCGACGAGCTTCACACCATTGTGGGCGCAGGCTCGGCCGAGGGCTCTACCGATGCCGCAAACATCTTAAAGCCCTCTCTCGCGCGCGGCGATCTTCAGGTCATCGGCGCCACCACCCTCAACGAATACCGCAAATACATCGAAAAGGACGCCGCTCTTGAGCGCCGCTTCCAGCCCGTGACCGTCGGCGAGCCCTCTGAAGAGGAGGCGGTCGAAATTCTTAAAGGCCTTAGAGATAAATACGAGGCTCATCACCATGTTAAAATCTCCGACGAGGCCATTGAAGCGGCCGTTAAGCTTTCCTCCCGCTATATTTCCGATCGGTTCCTGCCCGACAAGGCCATCGACCTTATCGACGAGGCGGGCTCGAGAGTTAAGCTCCAAAGCCTCACCCCTCCCGACGACATCCGCCAGCTGGAGGATGAAATAAAGACCATCGCAGCCGAGAAAACGGCCAGCGTCAACGCTCAGGATTTCGAGGGGGCGGCAAAGCTCCGCGACAAGGAGAAGGAAAAGACCGAGCAGCTTAAAAAGCTCAAGGAGCAGTGGCACGAAAGCAACCGTCACTCGGGCGGCGAGGTCACTCCCGAGGAGATCGCCGAGATCGTTTCGGGCTGGACGGGCATTCCCGCCACCACCCTCACCGAGGAGGAAGGACAGAAGCTTTTGCGCCTTGAAGACGAGCTTCACAAACGCCTTGTGGGACAGGACGAGGCCGTCAGCGCTGTTTCCCGTGCCATTCGAAGGGGCAGAGTGGGTCTTAAGGATCCCAAGCGCCCCACCGGCTCGTTCCTTTTCCTGGGGCCTACCGGCGTAGGTAAAACCGAGCTTTGCAAGACCCTTGCCGAGACCATGTTCGGCAGCGAAAATGCCGTCATTCGTTTTGATATGTCGGAATATATGGAGAAGCACACCGTCTCCCGCCTTGTGGGATCGCCTCCCGGATATGTGGGCTACGACGAGGGCGGCCAGCTTACCGAGGCCGTTCGCAGAAAGCCTTACAGCGTGGTACTTTTCGACGAAATCGAAAAGGCTCACCCCGACATCTTCAACATCCTGCTTCAGATTCTTGACGACGGCGTTTTGACCGACGCCCAGGGAAGAAAGGTAGATTTCAAAAACACCGTCATTATTATGACCTCCAATGTGGGCGCAAGAGCCATAAGCGAGCAAAAGAGCTTCGGCTTCGGCGACAAGCAGGAGGAGGAAAAGGACAACAAGAAGATAAAGGACGAGGTAATGAGCGCCCTCAAGGCTCAGTTCCGTCCCGAGTTCCTCAACCGTATCGACGACATCATCGTCTTTAAACAGCTCGAAAGAGCCGACATCGCCGAAATTGCCCGCAGACTTCTTAAGGTGCTGTCCCGCCGTATTTACGACAACATGGAAATCACCCTTTCCTTTACCGAAAAGGCTATTGAAAAGCTGGCCGACGCAGGATTTGACAAGGTTTACGGCGCAAGACCCCTCCGCCGCGCCATCCAGAATGCCATTGAGGACGCCCTTTCCGAGGAAATTCTCTCGGGCAGAATAAAGAGGGGCGACACCGTGCGCTGCGACGCCACCGACGACGGATATTCCTTTGAAAGCTCCGACAAATCCGATGTCAAAGCCGATAAAAAGGACGAAAAAAAGGACGGCGAGACTGCCGCAGACGGCGACAAATCGGCCGACAGCCCCGAAGGCAAAGAGTCCGAAAAAGAATAATAACCGCCGATATGCATAGGAAAATCATCCTGCAACCGCATTTATCCCTATGGGTATCACGATCATAACAAAAGCAAAACCTCCCATACCACCGAGCAATCGGATGGCGGGAGGTTTTTGTTGTCATGGGGCATTTTGTTTTCATTCCGTTAAAAGGAACGGAGAAGCATACGCGCGGGTTTTATAAACGGGCGAAGCCCGCGATTATGTGTCCCCACGGACTCTCACACGGGAAAGCCCAACGGCAAAATATTTCTGACCACGCCGAAAACGACAAGCACCGCTACGGAAAAATACGCCGCGGTATTTTTTATTCTTTTTGCCGTTTTCTCTTTGCCCTTTCCTTTAAGCCGGGCAAAGGCGCAAAAGGCCACCGCCCAAACAGAAATAAGGCAAAAAATAACGGGATTATACAAAAAGGCGGTTTTAAAATCGAGACGGAGTAAACTGAAAATCATTCTTGTCACTCCGCAGCCGGGGCATTTAAGTCCGGTCAACCGATTGAAGGGACAGCCGACCGTAAAGCTTACCGCCAGAAGTACAAAAACGGCCGCCGCAAATCTGACGACGGCCCAAAGCCATTTGTTTTTTTCTAACATTTGTTCATTGCGTCCTGGGCAAGAGCCAGTGTGACAATGTTAAGTCCGAATATTTCAAACACAAGGAAAAGAACATTTGAGCTTCCGCCGGGAGTTCCCTTTATGGCATCGACCTTTTCACCCAGCTTATATGCCCAGAAGAATCCGTAAATACCAAAGGTGATAAGGGTCAGAAGAAAGGCCACACCGCCGCTTGTGGCATTGGGATCACCGTATCTTTGGTTGACCTCGTTGGTAAGAGTTATAAACCAGTAAATACCGTAAATGCCGCATGTAACTATGCTGAGCAGTATAGCAATGCCGATGCTGCGCTCGTTACCGCCCTGCGGTGCAGGGGTAAAGGGAGGCTGCCCGTTGTAGTGAGGCTGATTATAGGGCTGCCCGTAGGGCTGACTGCCGTAGGGCTGACTGCCGTAGGGCTGACTGCCGTAGGGCTGACCGCCGTAGGGCTGTCCTGTCTGCTGTGCCCCGTAAGGCTGACCTGTCTGCTGCGCCCCGCCATTTTGGTTGTTTTGAGCCGGATTTTCGTCTGTTGCCGCCTTTGTTCCGCAATTCGGGCAAAAAGCTGAACCGTCGCTCATCTGCGCTCCGCAATTTTTACAAAACATGTTCGCTTCCTCCTGTTTATCAATCATATCATCTCGGAAACAATTCCCGATTTCATACTACAATATTTGCGCCTTGCTGTCAATATATAAACAAAGCAAACGCCGCAATATATCAAAAAACCGACAGAACGGGTTCCTGCCGCAATGGCTTAACCGTCCTGTCGATTTTGACATTATAGTTATTTAATAACTCTGACCCTGATGGTGCCCTCCACATCGCGTATTCCGGCGATAATGGCCTCGTCCGCATCCTTTTCGGAGATGTCGATGAGGGTATAGGCGTAGTCCTTCTTGGATTTGTTGAGCATATTCTCGATGTTGACATTTTTGCTCGAGAAAAATGCCGAAAGACTGCTTATCATGCCGGGGTTGTTTTTATGGATAACGCAGATTCTCGCTCCGCTTGTTCTGGGGCAGGAAACTGACGGCATGTTGACCGAATTGACAATGTTTCCGTTTTCGAGATAGTCGATAAGCTCGCCCGCCGCCATGGAGGCACAGTTGTCCTCGGCCTCGGGAGTGGATGCGCCGAGATGAGGAATTGCGATGACTCCCTCAACGCCCAAAAGCTCGTCGTTGGCAAAGTCGGTTACATAGGCCGCAACCTTACCGGTGGCAAGGGCGGCAATAATGTCGGCTGTGTTGACAAGATCTCCGCGGGCAAAGTTGAGAATTCTCACTCCGTCCTTCATTCCGGCGATGGATTTGGCGCTTATCATGTCTCTTGTCTCGTCGGTGAGGGGGACATGAACGGATATATAATCGCAGTTGGCGAAAATTTCGTCGAGATTGTCGGAATGCTTTATCGAGCTTGAAAGGTGCCATGCGGCGTCTACCGAAAGGTAGGGGTCATAGCCGTAAACCTCCATGCCCATTGCGCGGGCGGTGTTGGCAACCCCGATACCGATTGCGCCGAGGCCGATAACGCCCAGCGTCTTGCCCATGACCTCGGGGCCGGTAAAGGCGCTTTTGCCCTTTTCGACCATCTTGGAAACCTCGGCACCGTTGCCCTTGAGGGTCTTTTCCCACTCGATGGCGGGAATGACGCGGCGGGAGCATATGAGCATTCCCGCAATAACAAGCTCCTTAACGGCGTTGGCATTTGCACCGGGGGTGTTGAAAACCACGATTCCGGCCTCGCTGCAGCGGTCGAGGGGTATGTTGTTGACGCCGGCGCCCGCGCGGCCGATGGCCACGAGGTTGCTGCCGAATTCCATTTCGTGCATTTTTGCCGAGCGCACCATTATGGCATCGGGATTTTCGATGTCTTCGCCGTAGGTATATTTTGTTTTATCAAGACGGTTAAGTCCGGAGGGAGAAATTTTATTTAGGGTTTGAATGTTAAACATTATTTGTTTTCCTCCTCGAATTTCTTCATGAATTCCACAAGCTTTCTGCAGCCCTCAACAGGCATGGCGTTGTAGACGGAGGCTCTCATTCCGCCCACCGAGCGGTGTCCCTTTAGGTTGACAAAGCCTGCCTCTTCGGCCTCTTTGATGAACTTGGCATTGAGCTCGTCGCTGTCGGTGACGAAGGGTATATTCATCATGGAGCGATCCTCGGGAACGACGGTGCCGCGGAACATTTTGCTGTTATCGAGGAAGTTATAGATCATGCCGGATTTCTCCTCGTTGATCTTCTTCATGTTTTCAAGACCGCCGATGTCGTTTTTAAGCCACTCAAGCACCAGCTTGCAGATATATATGTTATAGCAGGGGGGAGTGTTGAACATGGAGCCTGCCTCGACATGGGTAACGTAATTAAGCATGGTGGGGGTTATGTCTCTCGCCTTGCCGAGAAGATCCTCGCGGATGATGACGATGGTCAGTCCTGCGGGGGCGACATTTTTCTGCGCTCCGGCATAGAGCATTCCGAATTTGGAAACGTCAATGGGCTCGGAAAGGATGCAGGAGGAAATATCGGCAATCAGCGGCACGCTGCCGGTGTCGGGCAGCTCGTGGAACTTGGTGCCGTAAATGGTGTTGTTCATGCAGATGTAGAAGTAATCGGCGTCCTTTGTGAAGGTGGCGGGGTCGAGCTTAGGAATATAGGAATAGGTCTTATCGGCCGAGGAAGCAACCGCTTTTACATCGCCGTAACGGGCGGCCTCTTTATAGGCCTTGTTGGCCCACTGACCGGTAATGACATAGTCGGCCTTGCCCGAGCCGTTCATAAGATTAAGGGGAATGGCGGCAAACTGGGTGGAAGCGCCGCCCTGCAAAAACAGTACCTTATAATTGTCGGGGATGTTCATGACCTCGCGAAGCAGAGCCTCTGCCCCCTCGATTATGGTTTTATATATCTTTGAACGGTGAGACATCTCCATAACCGACTGGCCGCAGCCGTGGTAATCCAGCATTTCGTCGGCCGCGGTTTTAAGTACGCTTTCGGCCAGCATGGAAGGACCCGCAGAAAAATTATAAACTCTTGACATAAAAGCCACTCCTTATATTGTCGAGCGGCTGCCTTCCGATCCGGGGCTTTCAGAGAATGCCCCCGTTCCTGAGAAATCTCAGGCGGCTTTTGCATCCCGCTCAGTTTTTTTATAACGCCCGGAAAAACACCTTCCGAAAAAACTTTCGGGAAAAGAATGAGTCTTTTTGTCCCGAGTAAAAATGTTTCTCGTCTCGGGCGTCTATTTTCCATTATACACACAGTTTACATTTTGTCAAGTGATTTGCGCGTTTTTTTAACAAACTCGGTCGATTTTAAAAGAGACGGGCTTTAAAGTTTGTTAAATTTTTAACAATAGAGATAATGCAAGACCCCGCCGGTTTTACCCGACGGGGGCTTGCAATGAGGAGAGTATGAAAAAGTTAGGCGTTGTCAAAATTTAGTTCCCTTTCGGCGGCACAGAGGTTTTTTACCGTACCGCCGCCGAGAAGCGTTTCCCTTTCGGGAAGCCTCTCAACCCCGGGATGAGGCTTTAAATGGAAGAATCCGTCTTGGCTTAAATTCTCTTCTGGAATTTTAGGAGTTGGCAGTTCCGAGAGTCAATTTGACCGAATAGTTCTTTCCCCCGCGATAAACCGTCAGGGTAATTTCGTCTCCGGGCGAATATTTCATCTTTTCACTGTTAAAGACGGTATAACCGGTCACGGCAGTTCCGTTGAATTGGGTGATTATGTCGCCCTTTTCGATTCCGGCCTTTTCAGCGGGGCTTCCCGCCGTTACTCCTGCCACGACAACCCCCGCGGGATAGCCCATCATCTGAAGGGTCGACGCGTCATATCTTGTGGAGATTTCCACACCGACATAACCCACGGGCGCGTCCTTTTTGGAAATTATGCGGTCACATATCGAAACAACATCGTTGACCGGAATGGCAAATCCCATTCCCTCAAAGCTGTCGGACGCCATTTTGGCGCTGTTAACACCAATCAGCTGACCGCTGCTGTTGACCAGCGCCCCGCCCGAATTACCCGGATTTATGGCAGCGTCGGTCTGTATCAGATTTATCTCTGTGGTGTTTTCAAGCTGTATGGTACGGTCAAGCCCGCTTATGATGCCCTTGGAGACCGATCCCATAAAGTCCATTCCGCCGGGGTTTCCCACCGCAATGGCGGTTTGTCCGACCTTTAGGACCGATGAGTCGCCTATCTCGATGGCAGGCAGACCGTTTTTGTCGATTTTAATGACCGCCAGATCGGCGCTGACATCGTATCCGACAACGGTGGCCGAGACGGCCGTGTCGCTGTCGCTTTGGAGGTATACGCTGATCTTTCCGGTCGATTCAACGGCGGACGAGATAACATGGTAGTTGGTTATGATATATCCGTCGGCCGAATATATGATGCCCGAGCCTTCGCTTTCGGAGGAGGTTCCGGTTCCGAAGAATCCGAGCGACTGGGTTGAAACCACTATTCCCACAACCGAGGGAGAAACAGCCTCTGCAACGGCCTGGACAGCCGCCTCGTCGGTCGATTCGGTGACTATGGAGGTCTTTGTGCCCGATGAGCCCAACGAAGGGTTTAAAAACTGACCCTTGGAGAAGGCAAAGCAGAATATCGAGGAGGTTATGATGCTTGCGGCAAGCGCAACGCATACGCAGGCAATTATCATTCCTCCGCGGGTAACCGGCTTTGGCTGTTTTTTCGGCTTTGTGTACATCGGAGGAGGGGTTTGCCCCTGATCCGCCCGGGATCCTGCCGAAAAAGAAACGGGCGTATAGCTGTTTTCACCGTGGTTTTGGGGAGAGGTGTACGGAGCTGACGGAATGTACGGCGCGTTACGGTTTTCGTTAAAACGGCCGTCACCGACACGGTTGTCATCGGCGTTGATGCCGTCGCCGTTATTTGTTCCGCTGTCCGACGGTTCGGAAAACCGAGAGGGGTTTTTTTCGTCGTCTTCGGCCTCGTCGACCACCGGGTCGTTTTCGAAGCCTTTGCTTCCGAAAAATTCATCGTTCATAATAAGGTTCTCCTTTCCTTACCGCGTTTTTAATATACCCCACGGATGTGAATTAAGTTTTAATAAAGATGAAACAATGTTTTTAAAAATTAAAAAGAATAAGTTAACATAATGCTTTTGGGAGATGTTTGTTTCTTTTTGGAATTTTAAGGCGGCTTTTGCCCTGCTCTTTCGGCGCCTCTTTAGGTGTGTGCCGCAGCAAAAACGGCACCCGCCTTCGGAGCGCACAGACGCGCCGTCCTTTGGCGTTGCCGTTTGTTTCTTTTGTCTTATCGGCCGTCAATCAGATTATAAATCCGGTTACCAGAGCCGCAGCAGCAGCCGCAAGTGCCACAACTATAAGAGGACACTTAAAATAGGCCAGTATAACGGCCGCCGCAGTCCCCACCGCCGCAGTGATCTTGCTCCCTGTCGAATAGAATATGGCCGGCACGGTCATGGCCGCAAGCACGGCATAGGGTATGTAAAAAAGAAAGTCCTGCAAAAAAGGGGAGGTTATCTTTTTCTTAAAGACCGTAAAGGGAATGGCGCGAATGAGGTAGGTTACCAGCGCCATAACGGCAATATAAACGATTATGCTCATGCGCCCTGCCCCTCCTGTGCCCGCTCGTCGGATGTTCCGCCGCTTTGCCCGTCGGCATTTTCGCCGTCCCGCCCGTTGTTCCTCGGGAAAACGAGAGCTCCGAAGGCCGCCGCGGCAACGGCGCTTATGATTATGGCAAAGCCTCCGTCCACCGCCGGCAGAAGGAACCTGAAAACAACGCTCACGGCAGCAGCAGCCGATATTACGCACAAAATGCGCAGCTCTTTTCTGGCCGCAGGTATGATTATGGCAAGGAACATTCCGTAAAGAAGTATTCCCATGGCGTTGGTCACGGCTTCGGGCATAAGGTTTCCGGCCACCCCTCCGAGAGCCGTTCCCGCGCACCAGCCCACCGTCGAGACCGATATAAGTCCCGCCATATATTCGGGCGTCACAAGAAAGGGCTTTGAGGCCGCCACGGCAAATATCTCATCGGTTATGCCATAAGAAACCAGCAGTCTTTTCGGCACCGTGAAATCCTCCGAAAGCTTTTGGGAAAGGGAGATTGCCATAAGGGAATAACGGATGTTTATGACCGCCTGGGTCAGTGTCATTTCTATAAGAGTGCCTCCCGAGGCGATTATCAGCACCCCCGCCGCCTGACCGGCCGAGGTCAGATTCGTAAGGGAAATAAGGGTGGCAAAAAAGGCCGATATGCCGCTTTTGACCGCCAATATTCCGAATCCGAAGGACACCGACAGATAACCGAGAAAAATGGGTATTCCGTCCTTCATTCCCTTTATGAACAATTTTCTCCTGTCCAAGATGATCGCTCCCTTATCCGCCCTGCGGAGGTGTACCCCGTACCGTGGGTTTTGTCGTTTTGCATTGTGTTTTTACAGTCTTACGGCCGTCAACCGGGGGTTTTCTTGCTTGCCGATGTATGCTTGCCGATATGTGCTGCGGCCCTGTGCCTTGGCCGCTCGCCGCTGCACGGTATGCCTATTCAGACCGTCGGTTTTGCGTTTTCGCCGCCCTGCGGCTCTTTTATATAACCGGTGACGGTCACTTCGGCCACCTTGCGCGCCTCGTTGTCGGTTATTTCCACCGAATAAAAGCAGGTGTGTCGCCCGCTCTTTATGCACTGCGCTTTTGCAAACAGTCTTCCGCCTTTGGGGGCGGCCATAAAATTTATCTGAGAGGACAGCGATACCGTCAGCCTCCCTCCGCAGTTTGCAGCCACGGCAAAGGCAAAATCGGCCAAAGTGAAAATCGCGCCGCCCATGACCGTTCCCGCCGCATTGAGATGTTTCCTTCCGTATTCCATGCTACAAAGGGCATAACCCTCGCCTATTTCTTCAATTACCGCTCCCGCCTGTTCTACCGCAAAAGCGTCGCCCGAAAAAAATCTTCTTGCCTCGTTTAAATCCATTGTTTATCACTCCGTTTGCTGTTGATGCGTTTATTATATGTTAAAGATCAATCCTGCCGAAGGGTGTCTTCCGTCAACATGACATCTCCCGAGGAAAGATGTTTTGTCTCACCCTCCCTCAGTCTGACGAGCAGAGAAAAATCCCTTGCTATGTCCTCGGCCGTTGCCTTAAATGTCTCCCCGTTTCGGCAAAAGCTTATTTCCCTGCCAAGCAAAAACATTCTTTTTTTATATTCCGACAGTATCAGCTCGCCGTCCTTTTCAAACAGGCCGTATATTTCGTTGACCGTCTCGGCGCAGAGGCGGCTTTTAAAGCATTGCTTTTCGCAAGTCCCGCTTTGACCGCACGGAAATATTGCTCCCGCCCGCTCCTTTATCTGCTTCGGAAAACCATTTTCCGGCTCGGTAACATTAACGCCTATTCCTATTATTACCCGTTCCTTTCCTTCCCCGTCGCAAATCCTTTGGCAAAGTATTCCGCAGATTTTTTTGCCGTCGAGATATATGTCATTTACCCACTTTATCAGGGGCTTCTTTCCGGTCAGCCCTTCGACGGCACGGCACACCGCCACGGCCGCAAGAGGAGTCACCCGCTCGACTGCATTTTCGTCAAGGCCTTTAACAAGGCTGAAATACAGCCCGCCGTCGTAGCAAAAAAAGCTTCTTCCCCTCGTTCCCCGACCGTCGGTCTGGCTGTCGGCGGCCACGAGAAAGTCCCCGTCGAGCTCTTTGCAAAGCAGCTTGCAGTCGGCATTTGTCGAAAGGGTGGATGACTTTATAATTGTTTTAATGGGGCTTTTAAGGTTTTTTTCAATTTCCTTTTTATCAAGCTTTTCCGTTTTTCATCCCTCCGAAAGGCGTTCCTTGCCGCGGGGCCGATACGATATAAGGGTGTTCGGCATTTCGGCCGGGCAGATTCCCTAATGCCGCGGCTGCGGGCTTATGCCTGCCTCGTCAACCGCTTCCGCTTTAATTTAACACAATTTTTATTTGGTTTCAAGGGGGTTGAATTTATAATAGCGGTGTGGTAAAATAAATTGATAATTTTATATTTTTAATCGGAGGACGACTTTATGTCAGGACATTCCAAGTGGAACAACATAAAAAGAAAGAAAGAAAAAACCGACGCCCAAAAGGCCAAGATCTTTACCAAGATCGGCCGTGAGATGGCCATTGTGGTAAGAGAGGGAGGCCCCGATCCCGAAAACAACTCCAAGCTTCGCGACTGCATCGCCAAGGCAAAGGCCAACAATGTCCCCAACGACAACATCGACCGCATAATCAAAAAGGCCGCCGGAGAGGGCGACGGCAGAGAATATGAAAACATCACTTACGAAGGATACGGTCCCGAGGGTGTGGCCGTCGTGGTCGAGACGCTGACCGACAACCGCAACCGCACCGCCGGCGATCTTCGCCACTATTTCGATAAGAACGGCGGCAATCTCGGTCAACCCGGCTCGGTCATGTTTATGTTCAACCGCACTGGTATGCTTCGCATAGCGGCCGAGGGCCTTTCTGAAGATACGGTCATGGAGGACGCTCTCGATGCGGGCGCATCCGATTTTAATTCCGACGGCGAGCTTTTTGAAATTTCCACCGAGCCCAACGATCTCGGAGCCGTACGCGACGCACTTGATGCCAAGGGATACGGCTTTGTCAGCGCCGAGGTGGAATATATCCCCTCTACCGGCGCTTCGATAAATGACCCCGACAATGCCGTAAAAATGCAAAAGCTCATCGACATGCTTGAAGAAAACGACGACATTCAGGCCGTTTGGCACAACTGGGAAAACATGCCCGAGTAATGCCCGACCCATTCTTTTTAAGGAGCTGAATACAATGCAAAATGTTGAAAACCTCTGCCTCGGCTGTATGAAGGACAACGGCGGAGCCGATACCTGCCCCTTCTGCGGTTATCACGACGATCATCTTCAGACCGCCCCCTTTATGCCGCCCAAGGTGTGGCTTGAGAACAGATACCTTGTGGGAAAGCTCATTTCGAACGACGGAGAAGGCGCCACATATATGGGCTGGGACAACACTCTTCAGGCCCCCATATACATCCGCGAATTTCTTCCCACCGAAATGATCGACCGCAGGATCGACGCCCTTCCCGTTGATGTCAAGCCTCAGTTTAAGGCCTCCTTCGACGCGCATTTGGGTGAATTCCTTGCCCTTTCGAGAGATCTCGGCAGAATGAGAGAGCTTCCCGCCCTCATCCCGGTTTATGACATTTTCGAGGCCAACGGAACGGGCTACCGCATAAGCGAATATACCGAAAGCATAACCTTTGAGGATTTTCTCGCCCGCAACGGAAACGTGCTTACCTTTGAACAGACCCGTCAGCTTCTCATGCCGGCGCTGGGTACCCTTTCGGCGCTTCACAATGCGGGCATATGCCACGGGGGTATTTCGCCCAAGACCCTGCTCATAACAAGAGAGGGAAAGATAAAATTTTCGGCCTTTGCCGTTCCTGCTTTAAGAGACAAGAGAAGCGACCTGAGAACCGAGCTTTTTGCAGGATATTCGGCCATTGAGCAATACGGATTTGAGGGCAAAAAAGGCCCTCAGACCGACATTTACGCCTTTGCCGCCGTTATTTACAGGGCTCTTGTGGGAGAAAACCCGCCGGTAGCCACCGAGCGCGCCTCCAACGACAGTCTCACCATTCCCGCCGCCGTTACCCGCTCTATTCCCCGCCACGCTCTTGTGGCACTGGCAAACGCTCTCCAGGTGATGCCGGCCGACCGCACCTCCTCCGCCGAGGAGCTGAGAAACGAATTTTCCTCCTCCGCTCCGGTCAGCACCATCATCGACGACGGCGACGATGCCACCGACGAAAGCGAAGATGCCGACGGTGAAAACGAAAAGAGTTCCAAGGGCCGCGGAGTTACATATGCGCTTGTCGCCATGATAGTGACCGTTATTGTGCTGGCGGTATTGTACATTTTTGTTTTAAAGCCCTATTTCGCAAAAAATCCCGAGCCCACTCCCGAGCCCTCGACCATAAGCACCGACACGGCGCTGAGTTATGTGGATTCGGGCAAGACCCGCAAGGTAGACGACATAACCGGCATCAAATACACCGATGCCGTTTCCAAATACGGCAGTATTTACAATCTTACCGTTTCGGAAAAGAAGTACAGCACCAACTATGCCGCAGGCGAGATCATGGAGCAGAGCGTTAAAGCGGGAACCGACATCCCCGCCGACAAAAGCGCCGATATTTCGGTGGTCGTAAGCCTCGGCCCCTCCACCGCCACCATTCCCGACCTTTCGGGGAAATCCTATGAAGAAGCGGCTTTGCAGCTGGTGTCCCTCGGATTTTCTCCCGCCAACATCAGCAAGTATGAAAAGTATTCCGACTCGGTTAAATACGGCAAGGTCATCGAAATCGACCCTCCCATCGGAACAAAGAATTACGATGTCAACATGGCCGTAAAGATTTATGTCAGCAATGCCCAAGAATCCTCGGTTCCCGCCCCCAAGCCTTCCGAAAGCAAGCCCACCTCTCACACCTCAAAGCCCGATACCTCCGTGGAAAGCTCCGAAACCACCCGGGTCGACGATCCGACCGATAACGGCGGCGACGGGAATAACGATTAAGCATTTGTCGGATAAAGGTGTATATTCAGGAGTTTTGCAGACAAAAGCGCACCAAAAAAGCGCGTCTAAAGGAATTTATGGACAATTCAACCCTTTCATCTTTAAAGAATGAACCTTGTTTTGCCTGTCCGAGGCAGTGCGGAGCCTTCCGCCCGTCTCGGGCAGGCTTTTGCGGTGTTTCGGAAAATCCCGTTGTGGCAAAGGTCATGACCCATTTTTGGGAAGAGCCCTGTATCAGCGGGGACAAAGGCTCGGGAGCAATATTTTTTTCGGGCTGCAATTTAAGGTGCGTTTTTTGCCAAAACAAAAAAATCAGCCGTGACGGCTTCGGACGGGAAATAACTGTCGACGGGCTTTCGAAAATTTTTGAAAGGCTCGACAAAAGCGGGGTAAACAACATCAATCTTGTCACCCCTACCCATTTTTCTTCGGCAATTTCGGCCGCCCTGTCAATTTACCGTCCCTCTATCCCCGTTGTTTACAACTGCGGGGGATACGAATCGGTCGATACCCTTAAAGCGTTGGAGGGCAAGATTCAGATATATCTCCCCGATTTTAAATATTCCGACTCCTCCCTTTCGTCCGCTTTTTCGGCCGCGTCCGATTATCCGAAAACCGCCCTTGCGGCACTTTGGGAAATGTACCGTCAGGTCGGCCCCTGCAAATTCGGCGAGGACGGTATTTTGAAGTCGGGAATGATAGTCCGTCACCTTGTGCTTCCCGGCCATCTTGAAAATTCATACGGGGTCATCGACCTTTTTGCCGACACCTTTGAAAAGGGCACGGTGCTTTTCAGTCTTATGAGCCAATACACCCCGCAAAGAAACAACCTTCTTCCCTTTAAGGAGCTTAACAGGCGGCTGACTACCCTGGAATACAACAGGGTCTGCGATTATATGATAAAAAAAGGGGTCGATTACGGCTTTTGCCAGGAAAGAAGCTCGGCCAAAGAGGAATACACCCCCGATTTCGATCTTTCGGAGTTTTAACCCGTCATGCGCGGTTTTTTCTCGGCCGAAATCGTGATCGGACGCTTGCGTTGCGGTTAAGCATCCGCGGAAACGGAAACCGGCCGCACGCTCTTCGACCGCAGTCCCCGCACAAAAAACCGGCACATAATATCGGTGAATTTGACGGCTTTTTGACCGAAGAGTTCACCGATTTTTCATTTCTTTCGTCGTTTCGCAGAAATCAAATCCTTTTTCTATAAATTATTGACAAGAACTTGTTAAAGTGCTATCATAATAAATGCAATTAAATGTATCATTTATATTGTAATATAATTTTTTTGGAGGAGTTTAAAATGAACAGCAAAAACACCAAAAGAGCATTGCTTACAAGCGCACTTGCCATGATTGTTTGTCTTGCAATGCTGGTGGGCTCGACCTTCGCCTGGTTCACCGACACCGCCGCCACCGGCGTCAACAAGATTCAGGCGGGTAACCTGGACATCGAGCTGTCATATAAGAACAACAGCACCGGCGGGGAGTTCAAGAAGGCAGACAAGAATACATCGGTGTTCAATGACGACGCTCTGTGGGAGCC
>CAKSPR010000025.1 GCA_934486455.1 uncultured Eubacteriales bacterium | reverse complement strand
CACCAGCTTAAAATGCTGATGTATCATTCCGATTTTGTGGTCGAAGGCGTCCTTGGGCGAGCGAATAACGACCTCCTTCCCGTCGATGAAGATATGACCCTCATCGGGGAAATAAATTCCCGAGATCATATTCATAAGGGTGGTCTTACCGCTGCCGTTTTCGCCGAGCAGCGACAGGATTTCGCCGTTTTTAACCAAAAGATCAACATTATGATTGGCAACCACGCTGCCGAATCTTTTGGTAATGCCGCGAAGCTCGATTGCAACATTGTCCATAAAATCTCTCCTTGAACAAAGCTTATAATTTTAATTCTCAGAGCAGTGTATCACATAATCAAAACGGAACAGGATACACTCCTATGAAAATTAAAAAGAAAGTATAGGCGGAGTGAAAAAACGCTCCGCCTATAACATTTTTCAAAAATTACTCGCTGATACCGTCGATGTATTTGATGTCGAAGTAAGGAGCGGATCTGTAAGTGGACTCTTTGAATTCGCCGTCCTTAACAGCTTCGGTCTCGGGAACGAAGTCGCCTGCATCGTCAACATCTGCAATATAAGTTGTAAGCTCCTCGCCTTTATAGGTGAAGTTCTTGGTGTCGTAAACCTTGAGTTCGCCGGATTCAAGCTTAGCCTTGACTTCCTCGATCTTCTCTTTGGTTCCGGGAGCGGCAACCTTCTCGTTGAGCTCGGTAAGAGCAACATAGCCTTCGGCCATGGTTCCGCACTTGTCGGTGGGGATCTCTTTGCCGTTCTTAGTGTTTTCGATTATAAGCTTGAAGTAAGGGGACCAGTCGATCTTGGAGGAAATGAGAGCGGTGTTGGGTCCCATGGAGATGGTGCTGATGTTGTATGCAACATTGGGAACGCCCTTTTCTTCGCAGGCCTTGGGGGCGCCTTCGGAGTCGGCGTGCTGGCTGATAAGAGCGCAGCCGTTGTTGATAAGGTTGAGAGCGGCTTCTCTTTCGAGAGCAATGTCAAACCAGGAGTTGGTGTATGTAACCTTCATGGTAGCCGAGGGGCAGATGGAACGGGCGCCGAGGTAGAAGGAGGTCATACCCGAAACAACCTCTGCATAGTTGAAGGCTCCGACATAACCGATAACAGCCTTATCGGCGGTGATTTTGCCCTCTTCGATCATCTGGTTGAGCTTCATACCTGCGGCAACGCCGGCAAGATAACGGCCCTGATAGATGTCTGCGAAAGCATTGTGGAAGTTTGCAACCTTTTCGGTGTGTGCCATGGTGCCGGTTGCATGGCAGAACTGGACATCCTTGAACTCTTTGGCAGCCTGAAGAATATAAGATTCGTGACCGAAGGAATCGGCAAAAATAACCTTGCATCCCTTGTCAACAAGCTCTGCGGCAGCGGTATAGCAGGAATCGTCCTCTCCGATGTTGGTTTTTATAAGAACCTGATCGTCGGTAAGGTTCAGTTCCTTCTGAACGCTTTTGAGTGCCTGAATAAAGTTGTTGTCATAGGTTGAGTTTTCATCATGAAGGCAGATAAGGCCGATTTTGAAATCGTCTGCCTTGGCGTCGCCCTTTCCGTCGTCGGTCTCCTTGCTGCCGCAGGAAGCGAAGGCCGCTGCCATAACGACTGCAAGAAGCAGTGCTAAAATCTTTTTCATCTTTTTGTTTCCTCCAAAAAATTTTTTATTCTCCAAAGCTGCCGTCAAGCCAGCTCGAACTTTCCCTGTCCGAGAGATTTAACAACCGCTAAAGATTCGAGTCTGATTCCCAGGTCGCGGATTTTCCTGCCGCCCTCCTGGAAGCCCTTTTCGATGACTATTCCGACGCCTTCGACTTTTGCGCCCGCCTTGTTTGCAAGGTCGATAAGACCCAGGGCGGCGTTGCCGTTGGCAAGAAAGTCGTCGATAATAAGCACCCGATCATCTGCTGTGAGGTACTGCTTGTCCACGGTGACATCATAGTAGACGCCCTTGGTGAAGGAGTAGACCTTGGTGGTGTATTTGTCGGGACTGAGATTTTTGTGGTTTCCTTTTTTAGCAAAAACAACAGGCACAGTAAAATGCTGCGCGGCGGCGCATGCTATACCTATGCCTGATGCTTCTATGGTAAGTATTTTGTTTATTTTTTGCTCCTTAAACAGGCGGTAAAATTCCTTACCGATCTCGCAGAGCAATTCCGTATCTATCTGGTGATTGAGAAAGCTGTCTACTTTAAGAATGTCGTCTCCGACGACTCTTCCGTCTTTAAGAATTCGCTCTTTAAGCAGATCCATATCTCTCACCCACAAAATAAAAAGTACACCTATAGTATATTTTAAATCCAAAACAAAATCAAGACCACAAAATATATTTCTCCAATAATCTATCTTTTGTATAAATTTTGTTGTGTCTATCGAGTCTTTCTTTAAAGAAATGACAAATTACGGGACGATATGTAAACCTTATCTGCCGTCGCTTCGGCCGCCGTCGTCGCTTTCTTCTGTTTTGTCTTCGGCCGTGTGATTTTTACCCTTGGTGGAAAAGCTGGAAAGAGAGGGATTGTCGGGATCCTCGGGCATATCGTCGTCATCGGTTTTGCCGTTGACCTTTTTATTGTACCTCACGAGATAGTATATGCAAAGCCCCGCAATAATGAGAGGGATAAAGTAGATGAGGTTTCGAAGATAAGTCCAGGCCGTAACCGGCTTTGTCCTCGGCGTGTCGTCCTCTTCCTCTTCGGGATCGGAGGTAGTCTTTCTGACCTTGATTTTGCTTGGGGTGTCGTCCTCGGAAATTTCCCGTTCGTAAACATATTCCTCCTCCGATACCTCCGGCAAAGACGGCTCCTGTGAGACCTCGGAGGGCTGTGTTTCGCTTTCAGGGGCGCTTTCGGTGCCGCTTACCTCCGAAAGGGCAGAGGTATTATCACTGTTTTCGGCGCTTACGGCGTCGGAAACGGTGTGACTTTCGGCGGGGTGGGAGGGTGCCGCATCGGAAGGCTCGGCAAACGCCGAAAAACAGCAAAGGCACAGCAATACCGCCGCACACAAAACGGCGCAAAGATGTTTTAAAGCTGATGTTTTAAACGGGATCAAATAAAGCACCTCTTTAAATATAATGAAAACACAATACGGCGTCGAGGGAGAAGAGGGGAAGATTAACCGCAACGCACATATACGGGAAAAGAACGGATAAAAGGCCGTTAAATCGGTTTAATACTGCTTGCCCCAGTAAAGCATGTGCTTTGCGGGCTTTCCGCAGCAAACGCATTTGTCGGAAAGCTGTTCCTGCTCGAAGGGGATGCATCTGGAGATAAGTCCGGCCTGTTCCTTGATTTTTTCCTCGCAGGCAACATCACCGCACCACATGGCTCTTGCAAAGCCGGGGTGATTTTCACCGATGTCGCACATTTCCTCCATGTTGTGAGCGTCAAAGGTCATGGCCTCGCGGCGCTTTCTGCCCTTTTCAAGCAGTCCGTCGTGCACCGCCTTTAAAAGCTCGGGAACCTTCTGCCCGATTTCGTCGAGAGAAACGGTTATCTTTTCGCCGTTATCCCGTCTGACCAGCACACAGCAGTTGTTTTCAATGTCTCTCGGGCCTATTTCAAGGCGCAGGGGCACGCCCTTCATCTCGTATTCGGCAAATTTCCAGCCGGGGGAATTGTCCGAAAGATCGGTCTTTACTCTGCAAACCGATTTAAGCATTGCTTCAAGCTCGGCGGCCTTTTCGGTGACGCCCGGCTTGTGGGAGGCGATGGGAATTATGACAAGCTGAACGGGAGCAACGGCAGGGGGGAGCACAAGACCGTTGTCGTCGCCGTGGGTCATTATTATGGCGCCGATGATACGGGTGGACATTCCCCAGGAGGTCTGGTGGGGATAGCGCAGCTTGTTTTCTCTGTCGAGGAACTGTATGCCGAAGGCCTTGGCAAAGCCGTCTCCGAAATAGTGGCTGGTGCCGCTTTGGAGTGCCTTACCGTCGTGCATCATGGCCTCGATTGTATATGTCGATTCGGCGCCTGCGAATTTTTCCTTGTCGGTCTTCTGTCCCTTAACAACATCAATTGCGAGGGACTCGCTGCAAAAATCGGCGTAAACATTAAGCATACGCTCGGTTTCTTCCTTAGCCTCCTCGGCGGTTTCGTGCATGGTGTGGCCTTCCTGCCATAAAAACTCGGTGGTGCGGAGGAATGGACGGGTGGTTTTTTCCCAGCGCACAACGCTGCACCACTGGTTATAAAGCTTTGGCAGGTCGCGGTAGGAATGTATTACATTGGCATAATGCTCACAAAAGAGGGTTTCGGAGGTGGGACGCACGCAAAGCCGCTCGGCAAGCTGCTCGTTTCCGCCGTGTGTCACCCAGGCAACCTCGGGAGCAAAGCCCTCAACATGATCCTTTTCCTTTTGGAGAAGACTCTCGGGAATAAACATGGGCATCATTACATTTTCGTGACCGAGAGCCTTAAAACGGGCGTCAAGATCCTTCTGTATGTTTTCCCATATCGCATAGCCGTAGGGACGGATTATCATACAACCCTTAAGGGAAGAATATTCCGCAAGCTCGGCCTTTTTAACAACATCGGTATACCATTTTGCAAAATCAACATCCATGGATGTTATCTCTTTGACCATTTTTTTCTGTTCTGCCATTTATTTTCCGCCTCATCATAAAAATATATAATACCATTATATTTTATTCTTGTACTTTTTTCAATAGTAATTTTCAAACAAACCCGATTTTTCCCTTATAATTGCAGAGCCTTGCCGAAAAACCGACCGTCGGCACTTTAAATAAACGGCCGATGACCCGATTTAAGCACCGTCACACAAAAACCGAGCGCCGAGAGCAAGCCGACAAGGCTTTTTTCGACGCCCGATAAAGGTTTTATTGAGTTTTAAAAGCAATTTCCGACGCCCGCCGCGGCAAAAGCGCAAGAAGCCTTAAGGGCGGCGGAAATTATTCCGAAAGCGCCCTTTCAAGCCATATTGCACCGAGATCAAGAGCCTCGTAAAGGCCGTCTTTTTCGCTGGATTTAATGATCCTGTCCTTGGGGCTCATGTTGTCGTCGGTGTGGATAAGGGAAACGGATACCTTGTCGGCAATGTCGAGATCGTCCAGCTTTTTGCTGCTTTTGATGTCCATTTTAATGACGAATTTGTCGGTCATGTTGCCGTAGTATATTGTGTTCCCGCTTCTTACCAGCGGACGGTTTTTATATGTGAGAAAATCCTGCTTTTCGGGCACGAAAAACCCCTCCTGATTATTTAGTGATATAGTTTTTAACAAGCGCGGCAAGCAGCTCGTCGCGGTCTACCCGACGGATGAGACTTCTCGCGTTGTTGTAGGTGGTGATGTAGGTCGGGTCCTCTGAAAGAATATATCCGACGATTTGATTGATAGGGTTATAGCCCTTCTCGCTCAGTGCCTCATATACCGAACAGAGTATTTTCTTCATTTCCGCTTCATTGTCCTTGTTTATGGAAAAGGTAATTGTTTGATTTTTGTCCTGCATATTAACACCCCCGTTAAATATAATATACTTCAAATTACCGACAAATTCAAGTGCTTTTTAAAAAAGACTTGTGAATCCAACATGAATTTTACAAACGCCTTACGGTTCGACGGCGTTTTTTAAGCCGAAAAACAAAGGCTTTGCCGTTATCGGTCGTTTTTGCAAAAAAGCAAAGCCTTTGAAGCTTTTTTTATAAGCCGCCTGCCACTTTGAGCAAGCGATTTCGGGAATTGCCTAAGCGCGAAGCTCTGCGCCGATTGCCGAAAGAGCCTTAACGACCTTTTCGACCACGTCGCTGCATTCGTCGTCGGTGAGGGTGCGATCCTCGGCGCGAAGCACAAGGGAATATGCAACGCTCTTTTTGTTTTCGGCAATGCGGTCGCCCTCGTAAACGTCAAAGAGCTTTACATCTTCGATTATGCGGCTTTTAACCGAGCGGATGGCCTTGTCAAGCTCGGCAGCCGGCACCTTTCTGTCGCAAACGAGCGAAAGGTCGCGGGTAACGGCGGGGAACTTGGGAAGGGGCTTGTAAATCGGCTGAGCCTTGTTTGCGGCGTAAAGGGGAGCAAGAGAAACCTCCGCCGTGTATATCTTGCGGTCGATTCCGTATTTTGCGGCGGTGTCGGGATGGATTTCACCGAACACGGCCACCGTTTCTCCGTTTACAACCGCCTTTGCGCGGCGGCCGGGATGATGATAGGGCTCGCTCGAGCGCTCATATTCCGCCTTAACGCCGAAAAGCTCAAAGACATCCTCAACGATTCCCTTGAGGGTAAAGAAATCCTCGTCGCTTCCGTAAAGCCCGATGCACAGGGCGGGCTGTTCGTCGGGCTGCTCGGTCAGGGGAAGAGCCTTGGGAATAAACACCTTGCTTATTTCAAAAAGTCTTGCAGCCTCGTTTTTGCGGCTGATATTGGTGGAAATGACGGTCAGCATGCTTGTGACAAGCTGGGTGCGAAGGCAGGAATACTCGTCTCCCAGGGGATTGAGAATTTTAATGCAATTTCTGCGGCTGTCGTCCTTTTCAAGGCCTAAATTGTCTATTGCGCCGCTTGCAATAAATGAATATGTGGAAATTTCCCTTAAAGCGGCCGAGCAAAGCAGGGATTTAAGCCTGTTTTCCTTCTGACGGGAGGGGAGAAGCTTGCCCTGAACCACATCGCCTCTCATGACCGTGCCGATTATGTGGTCGTAGCCGTATATTCTCATAACCTCCTCGGCAAGATCGGCTCTGCCCTCAACATCGTCGCGGAAGGAGGGAACGCGGCAGGTAAGTACATTGTTTTCGTCAATTGTGGTTTCGATATGAAGGCTGTTAAGTATCTCAACCATTCGCTCAAAGGGCACCTCAACCCCTAAAAGGTCGTTTATGCGCCCTGCGGGAACGGTCAAAACCCTCTCAGAGGGAAGACCCTCGTTTTTATCGATAACGCCGTCGATAATATCGCCCGCGTCGAGATCGTTGATGAGCTGCAATGCTCTTTCCATTGCGAATTCAACATTCATAATGTCGAGGCCGCGCTCAAATCTGGCGCTGGACTCGGTTCTCATGCCGAGTGCTCTTGCGGTTTTTCTTACGCTGTCCCTACGGAATTTTGCGCTTTCAAGGAACAGCTCGGAGGTATCGTCCTTTATCTCACTGTCGAGTCCGCCCATGATTCCCGCAAGGCATGAGGGAGCGGTCTCGTCGGCGATGACCAGCATTTCGCTCGTCAGAGTGTGATCCTTTCCGTCAAGGGTGGTGATGCCTTCTCCGTCCTTTGCCCGACGGACGATAATGTGGTTGTCCTTAATGTCGCGACGGTCAAAGGCGTGCATGGGCTGACCCGTTTCGAGCATGACGAAGTTTGTAATGTCGACAATGTTGTTGATGGGTCTCATGCCGGCGGCTTTAAGGCAGCGCTTCATCCAGTCGGGAGACTCCTTAATGCGGAGATTTCTTACAACGCGGCCGTAATAGCGGTTGCAAAGGTCATAGTCCTCAACATCTATCTTGATGTAATCGTTAATGTCTCCTCCGACGGTTTTATAGGTCGGCACAGGGGGGTGGAATGGCTTGCCCAGCACCACCGACACCTCTCTCGCAACGCCTAAAACGCTTTGGCAGTCGGGACGGTTGGCGGTAATTTTAAAATCGATAACATAATCGAAAAGGTGAAGCACCTCTCTCATGTCGGCGCCAACGGGGGTATCGTCTTTAAGTATAAGAATGCCGTAAACCTCGGCGCCCTTATAGTCCTCCTCCTTAAGGCAAAGCTCCTCGCCCGAGCAAAGCATACCGTTTGACTCAACGCCCCTCAGCTTACCCTTTTTGATGTCCACGCCGTTCGGAAGATGGGAGCCGTGCAGCGCCACGGGAACAACGGCGCCTTCAAAAACATTATCCGCACCGGTGACTATCTGAATGTTCTCACCCGTACCCACATCTATTTGGCATATCAAAAGCTTGTCGGCGTCGGGATGCTTTTCGATTTTTTCGATTTTTCCTGCCACGACATTGCTCATGGTTTCGGAAAGATCGACAATGCTTTCGACCTCGAAGCCCGCCATGACCATTTTGTCGCAAAGCTCCTCCACCGGCACATCTATATCCACATAATATTTTAACCAATTAAGAGAAATATTCATTTTAAAGCCCTCCTGTTAATCGTCAAACTGGGAAAGAAAACGGATGTCGTTTTCAAAAAGCAGACGGATGTCGCTGATCTTATAGCGGGTGGTGGTCAGTCGGTCAAGGCCGATTCCGAAGGCAAATCCGGAATATTCCTCGGGGTCGATCCCGCAGCGCTCGAGCACTCTCGGATGAACCATACCTGCGCCGAGTATCTCGATCCAGCCCGAGCCCTTGCAAACGCGGCAGCCCTTTCCGCCGCATTCCGAGCAGGAAACGTCGACCTCGACGCTGGGCTCGGTAAAGGGGAAGAAGGAGGGGCGGAATTTGACCTTGGTGTCGGAGCCGTATATTTCCCTTGCAAACTGCTCGAGAGTGCCCTTAAGGTCGCACATAGTAATGCCCTTGTCCACCACAAGACCCTCGATCTGATGGAAAACGGGGGAATGGGTGGCGTCCACATCGTCGGCACGGTAAACTCTGCCGGGGCATATCATACGGATGGGAGGCTTGCGGTTTTCCATGGTGCGTATCTGTGTGGCCGAGGTCTGACTTCTTAAAATAAGGCCGTCGCCCACATAAAAGGTGTCCTGCATATCTCTTGCGGGGTGGTCGGCAGGCACATTAAGAGCCTCGAAGTTATAATACTCGGTCTCTATCTCGGGTCCGTCCACAACATCAAATCCCATGGACTGGAATATGTTTATCATATCTTTAAGAACGGTGTTGAGAGGATGAAGCCCGCCCTTTTTGCCTTTTTTGCCGGGAAGGGTAATGTCAACGGTCTCCTTCTCAAGCTTTTTGTCCTGCTCGGCCTTTTTGATGAGAGCGGTCTTTTCGGCAATTTTAGCCTCGATCTCGCTTCTGACGGCGTTTGCAAGCTGACCCATTGCCGGCCGCTCCTCGGCCGAAAGCTTGCCCATTTGTTTGAGTATAGAGGTAAGCTCGCCCTTTTTGCCAAGGTATGCTACGCGTAGCTCCTCAAGCTCGGATTGCGCCTTGACCTCTTTAAGAGCGGCTGCGGCTCTTTCACTGATGGCTCTGAGTTGTTCCTTCATAAAAAACATCCTTTCAAAAAAATAAGACCCTCGCCCCGAAAAAGGGACGAAAGCCGTAAACTTCATAGCTTCCGCGGTACCACCCAAATTTTTGCCAAACGGATCATAGGGAAAATTAAAATCAAAAATCCGCCACACGAGCAAACACTCACCGACCATTTAACGGTTGTCAGCCGTCCGAGCCTACTGAAAAAATTTTCAGCCCGACCGCTCCGAAGGGAAATTCGACAAATGCAGGGGCACGGGACGGTCACACCCGGGAAAGCCCGCCGTCCGTTCTCTTTGTACCGCTTTTTGCACCGCTTACTATACTTCATCAATGCGTTTTATGAGTTGTCCTATTAAAATTACAAGGCAATGATAACACATAAAGAAAATTTTTTCAAGTTCTTTTTAAAAAAATATGTTGACAAGGGGATAAGCCTGTGCTATTATTCAGATGAAGTTAGCAGTGGCTAACTTAAAAACCCCTCCGAAACACCTGTATAACATTCGGAATGTTTAAAGAATAAAATGTTCTTTATTTTTTTAAAGGTAGGTTAGCATATGCTAACCGCAGGGGCCGACAAATACAAAACAGATTTACAAATCCTATCTGGGGAGGCGGAAAAATGTCCGAACAGCAGGTCATAAACAACTGCTCGCCCACAATGGCGGGGCTTAAAACCGGCAATCTTTTTTGCTGCGACGCAAAAAGCAGGGAGGAGCTTAACCGCTCGGTAAGGGATTTTAATTCGAGACTGGTCAAAAAGGGGATAAAATTCCTTCCGCTCAGATACCGAAACGGAAGAGCCCTTATATATGTCTACCGCCCGAAAAAACTGACAAACGACCTTAACGACTCGGGCGCCTCAAAAATTTTAAAAAGCAAAAATTACCCCGTGGAAAGCTGCGAAAAATGTATTGTCGAGCTGATAAAGCGTCTGAGAACTCAGCAGGATTTTCCCCACGAGATAGGCCTTTTTCTCGGCTATCCGCCGGCCGATGTATACGGATTCATGCGGTGCGGATCCGAAAAGTCGAAATGCGTCGGCACATGGAGGGTATACGGCGACGAGGCGGGCGCAAGGCGGCGATTCGAAAGCTTTAAAAAATGCACCGATGTCTACAAAAGAGCCTACGAAAGGCACAAATCGTTTGATAAGCTCGTTGTGAGCGCAAAATAAAAATAATTTGAAAGAAGGATTAAATCATGAGTAAAATTGCTGTTGTTTATTGGAGCGGCACAGGCAACACCGAGGCCATGGCCGACGCCGTTTTAAAGGGTGCAAGGGACAAGGGCGCAGAGGCGGATATATTTACCGCCGCCGAATTTTCGGCCGATAAAATGGGTGATTACGACGCCATTGCCTTCGGCTGCCCCTCTATGGGCGTGGAAGAGCTGGAGGACACCGAATTCTTGCCCATGTTCGAAAGCTGTGAAGCCGCCCTTTCGGGCAAAAAGATTGCGCTTTTCGGCTCTTACGGCTGGGGAGACGGCGAATGGATGAGAAACTGGGAAGAAAGATGCATTTCCGACGGCGCCGTTATGGCCTGCGACTGCCTGACCGTCAACGAAGCCCCCGACGACGAGGCAATTTTAAGCTGTAACGATCTCGGGGCGGCGCTTGTTTGAGAGAGGCAGCGACCCGCAAAGCGTATAAACGGTGCGGGTCGGCCGCAAAAGCATAACCGTTAAAAAAATATATACCTCCGATCCCCGGCACTCCCCAAAAGGGTGTTTCGGGTCAAAACAAAAATCTCCGATACCGTCGAGGCGTCGGAGATTTTTTTACCCTATTGCTTATCGCAGGCCGAGCAGCCGCATCGGTCATCGGGAAGACACTGGGGCGGGAAAAATTCGTCAAGCGGGAATTTAATGCGCTTGAAAAGCTCACAGGGATTGTCGGTGGTGGAGGTGCATTCCTTCTCGGGAACGCAGAAATCGTAAACGGGAATGAGCATCTGTACGTTTCTGATGAGCTGTACCACCGAGAAAAGCCCGAGAGTGGTGACAACCTTGTTATGAACGGACGCTTCGTCGGCAATTCCGCCGATAATGTTTGTCACCGATTGGGGGAAGGTGCAGCAGCACTCGCCGTCGCACCCGCAAACCGGAACAAGGGACGAGTTAAGTATGATGGGGTCGACCGTCTGAACGCTTGCACGCGGGTAGTTGGCCGTTGCGGGAAGACAGCCGGCTCCGCTGTCGGGATCATAGACGCTCGAATAGGTTTTGGAGTTTCCGTCGCTTCCGAAAAGAATGACCTTTTTGTTCCAAAGGGCAATTCCGTTAAGGTTGACGGGGGCGGTCGAAAGAACGGGATAAACATCGCAGTTGAGCCGGAAGTAAAAAACCATGTCAACCGAGTAATATCCGCGATTGAAGGTTACAGGCTCGACCTCTATGCACACATTGAGAATTTCGCAGGAGCGTACCCTTGCTCCGGCGCTGTTGTTGACCGTTTCCTGGTCGGCCGGACTGAAATATACCCTGAGATCCTCAAGGCAATCTCTGTCGCAGCAGCTGTCATAGACCCTGCCGCAGTCTATGCAAACGGCCTCTTTAAAGCAATCTGCCATAATATTCCTCCTTAAAAAGTCTGAAGGCTGATTTTACCGAGTACATCGGTATCAATACCATATTATGACCGAAACAAAAAAGAGGTACAAAATTCGTACCTCTTTTAAAAAATATTTTTACTGCGGTAAAAGCGCTGCGACAATGCCCCGCATATTTCCGAAGGGGCGTCGGACAAACGCTTTGCAACCGATTTTTCGAATTATTTTTCGATCTTGCCGTAGAGGGGAGCGTCGTTCATATCCTGCTTGCTTTCTCTTGCGGGGGCGGGGGACTGGGCTTTCCGACGGTCGAAGCCGCCTCTTCCTCCTCTGCTTCCGCCGCGATAGCTTCCTCTGCCGCCTCTGTTGCCCTTGTTTCCGATGACAACCTTGCGGAAGGGCTCCTCGCCGATCGACCAGGAGGTCACGCCGTCTATATCCTGAACGGCGGTATGAACAATACGGCGCTCGAAGGGATTCATGGGCTCAAGGGTGATGTTTCGGTGGGTTCTGAGCGACTGGTTGGCCATTCTTCCGGCTAGAGACTGAAGGGTCTTTTCTCTCTTTTCGCGGTAGTTGCCGGTGTTAAGGGTGACGCGGTAATATCCGTTGACCCCATGGTTTGCGGCAAGAACGGTAAGATACTGCAGGGCGTCAAGAGTCTCGCCTCTGCGGCCGACGATAACGCCGAGATTATCACCCTCAATCATAATGGCGGCGCCCGATTCGGTCTCTCCGCTCTTTACGGCAGCCTCAACACCCATATGTTTAAGCAGGCCTGAAATGTATTCGACACCTCTGTCGGCGACGGCCTTTTTGGTGTCGTCGGTAAAGGGATTAAGCTCTGCGGGAGCGGCGGGAACGGCGTTTTCTGCGGTCTTTTCCTTTTTCTCGGTTTTTGCCTTTTCTGCTTTAGGCTTGTCGTTTTTTCGGGGAGCAGAGGGCTTTTTGTCCCTGTCAAGGCGCTGATATTTTTCGGTCTTTTCAATGGGCTTGTCCTCTAATTCCACAAAGGCCTTTACCTTTGCGGGGCATCCGCCGAACAGGCCGAGGGTCTTGGCCTTGGGAAGGTCGATTATTTCAAACTGCACATCCTCGGTAAAGCCGAGAGCTTCAAGCTCCTTTGCGGCAGATTCCTTGGCTTCCTCAACCGTGCTTCCGGTTGCGATAGCTTCTTTTATCATTATTGTTACACCTCTTATGTGATAGTAGGTTATCGGGTCGTTACGGAGCGCTCGGAAAAAAGCGGGAAGGCCCTTTTCGGCGATCCGATAAATTTCTTTTTAAGTTGTTTTAAGGTTTAAGGACAAAGCTTTAATTGCAGCGCAAAGCCGAGGCCCGGTCTTTTGGCCGAAAATTATTCGGCAACAGGGGCCTTCATGGCCGCTTCCTTCTTTCTGCGCTCGGTTATAAACTTGGCTTCGTCCTTGGCAATGAGGCGGTAGGGATTCATGGTCTTGTTGAGTATGACCGTGATTATCATGTTGACGAGGTTGGAGCACATCCAGTAAAATCCCACGGCTCCGGGAACAAGGAAGGAAATGTAAAGGGAAAAGAGAGGCATGAGAAGCATCATTCCGCCCATCTGAGCCGCATCGGGATTAATCTTCTTCTGCATTTTCATGGAGATTATCGAAGAAAGCATGGAGGTTGCAAAGGAGAGGAAGGGGATTATCCAAAGGGTGAAATCAACGCCCTTATCGGCAAAGTTAAGGGTGAATGTGGGAACTCGGGTCATGTCGATACCGAATAAATTAAAGCTGCTTTTAAAGCTTTCGACCGCGGCCGACTGATTGGCAAGCTCGGTAAGACCCTGCTCGTTTGCCTTTTGGGCGATCTGGCCGAAGTTGTCGATAATTCCGATTTCCTCATATCCCGCCTTTACGCTTATCCCTTCAAGCCCGCCGAGAATGCCCTTGGCGGAACTGATAAGGTCGCTGCTCCAGTTGAGAATGTAGGAAAGAGGACCGCTTATGGCGCGCCAAACACCCCACAAAAAGGGGAGACGGATAAGCATGGGCAGACAGCCCGACATCATGCTCACGCCCTCGCGCTGGTTAAGCTCCTGGACTTCCATGGAGTATTTCTGACGGTCGTCGCCGCACTTCTTTTTGATTTCGTCCATTTTCGGACGGATGGCCGTTTGCTTGGCGGTGGTCTTTTGCTGTTTGATGTTAAGGGGAAGGAATATGGCATTTATCAAAATGGTGAAAACGGCAATAGCAACCGCATAATATCCGATTCCTGCGGAATTAAGCAGGTTAAAAAGCTGTTTTAATATCCAGCCCATAGCAGAGTAGAGATAACTCAATTTTTCGTCCTCCGGTCGTTTTTTTCTGGAACAGGGTCATAGCCGCCCTTGTGAAAGGGATGGCATTTCAGCAGTCTTCTTACCGCAAGGTATCCCCCTTTAAAAACGCCGAATCGCTCGAATGCCTCAATTGCATACTGTGAGCAGGTGGGCATAAAGCGACAGCAGGAGGGATGAAGGGGAGATATGCCTTTTTGGTAAATGCGGATTAACCAGATAAATATTTTTCTCATCTGAAAAAATTTGATGCGGCACTTTCGCGCTACATGATCCCGAGCTGTTTAAACTGGGACTGCATAATTTCTTTTATTTCGGTGCTTTTTTTAAAGACGGTTTTTCTTCTTGCGACAAAAACAATGTCGTAGCACCCGTTTATCTCGGGGGCAAGCTCCCGATACGCCTCCCGTATGACCCGCTTGGCGCGGTTACGGCAAACGGCGTTTCCGATTTTTTTGCCGGCCGTTATTCCGATACGGCAAAAACCCGCACGGTTTTTCATAACATATGATACCAGTGCGGGATTTACATTTGATTTACCTCGACCGTAAAGTCTGCGGAAATCTTTGTTTTGATTTAATACCGTCGACTTAACCAAAGTAATTCTCCCGAAAGCTTATGCACTCAGAATGTGACGGCCTCTTGCTCTGCGACGGGCAAGCACCTTGCGTCCGTTTCTGTCGCTCATTCTTTTGCGGAAACCGTGTACCTTACTGCGGTGGCGCTTTTTAGGCTGATAAGTACGCAACATAATAATATTACACTCCTTTCAAGAGTTGATGACTGTATTGGGTCACTTGTGCAATGACCACACAATTATATATTAAAATGCGGTTCTTTGTCAATGCTTTTTTAAAAATATTTTAACAAAAATCAAGGAGCTGATGTTTTTTCAAACAAAAGCTCCCGAATTTTTTTAAAAATAAATTATAAGCTCTTTTCGGAAAGATCTTTGAGGCAAGTCTCGCAGATACATTTTCCTTTATAAGGTCTTATGTCGCTGTTTGCGCCGCAAAAAACGCATTTGGGATCGGGATCGAATTTTTTAAGAACGATCGTATCATCTACCACCGAAATATCGAGGTAGCTTACACCGTCCTCTAAATCGAAAAGCCGACGCATTTCTTTGGGGATTACGATTCTCCCGAGGGAGTCAAGCTGTCTGACAATGCCTGTTGTTTTCATTTCAATTCACTTCCTAAGACTTTTTATCACTTAATGACAGACGAGAAATATTTTTCTGTATTGTTATAATAAACTGTAAATTTGTCGTTGTCAACATTTTTTTGGAGAAATATAAAATTATTAACACTTTTTTCACACATAAGGAAAAAACAGGTCATATTTGGAAAAAATATTCATATTCAATTAACATTCGACAGCTTTCGACACGGGCATTTTTCGGGGCTTTCGGAATATATTCGGACAAACCCACATAGATTTGACCGAGGTAGAAAAATGGAAAAGAAATTTTCAGAAGCAACATCCTTTTTAAGCGAAAACATAAGAAAAAATTTATCCTTGGTTTCCTCCGAGGTAAAAACGCACGCCACCGAAATAAGGCTGAGAAGGGAACGGCCGGTCGCCATCACCCTTGACAGCGGAAAAACGCTGTTCCTTTGCCGAAACGGACAAACGGTGAAAGCCCCCCGCGAGGACGCCGTTTTTTGCACGGGCGGGGAAATCGAGCAAAGCTTTCTGTCTCTTTGCAGCTATTCGGTACACACCCACCAGGGGGAAATATCCCGCGGGTTCATAATGTTAAAGGGCGGTCACAGGGCGGGAATTGCCGGAAGAGGAGTGGTCGAAAGGGGCGAGATAATAAACATCACCGATATTTCCTCAGTAAATCTCAGGATTGCCCATGAGATAAGGGGCTGCGCCCTTCCTTTTGCCGATGTGCTTTTGACCGAGCAAAGGGGAATTCTTATTGCAGGCCCTCCTCTTTGCGGAAAAACAACGGTTTTAAGAGATGCCGTAAGAATGCTGTCGAGCGGAGAAGCGGGTGAGTATAAAAGCCTTCTTCTTGCCGACGAGCGCGGGGAAATATCGGCGTTTTATAAAGGAAAAGCATATAACGATGTGGGAATATGCACCGACATTTATTTCGGAATAAAAAAATGCGACGCCCTGAGCATGGGCATAAGGACGCTTTCTCCGCGATGTGTCGCCTGTGACGAAATATCCGAGCAGGAGGCTCGGGCGCTTTCGGAGGCCTTTAACTCGGGGGCAAGGGCAATATGCACCGTCCACGCCCGCACCCCCGACGAGCTTAAATCGAAAAAGGCCGTTTTTTCACTTATACAAAAGGGAGTTTTCGGCAGCGTCGTTTTTCTGGAAAAGACGGGCAGGGTCAAATATAAATTCAAAAGGGAAGAGCTTTTAAAAACGGGAGAAGCAGGCGATTATGCAATTTGACCCGCGGTCTTCGTTACCGCCCCGCAATTTTCACCCCGAGAACAAGGCAGTATACCGTGCCGTCCGCCGAGGCTGTCCCGGCTCTGCCGGGACCGGAGGGAGCGATAACCGGCAGCACCGAGGGGAAATAAGGCTGTGTTTTATAAGCGCACCCGCTTTTTTTAACCGCGCCTCCCTCCGTTCGGCACAAGCAGTCGGCGGTCAAGCACCGTGCGGTTTCGCCCGTTTCTTTTCCCGTGGGGCGCGGTGTCGGTTAATTGTAAGCGCTTGTGCCGACAGCCTCGGCGTCCCGCGGCAGAGCAACCGCCGTAAAATGCAACAAAGCAAACGAAAAATATGAAAACGGCAAAGGAGCCTTGAAAAAATGAGAATACTCGGAACGGTTATTATCTGTGCGGCAATTTTAATTTACGGAATGTGCGCTTCGGCAAAATTCAAAAACCGTCGGAAAAGCCTTGAAACGGCAAAGGAGCTTATCGGCTTTATAAAGACCGAGATACGCTTTTCGGGAAGGGAATATGACGACATTGTTTCGCTGGCGGGAAAAAGCGGACGGTTTGAAAGGCTTACATTTTTAAAAAACTTTTCAAGCGTAAAAAAAGCTCGCTGCTTTGCCGAAAAGATAAATCTTGCGGTGGAAAGGGACAACGGCTCGTTTTTAAAGCCCTCGGATAAAGAAACGCTCAAGGAATTTTTTTGTTTTGCCGGAACCACCGACAAGGAGGGACAGATAAACAACTGTCTGCTTTGCGAGGAAAAGCTTGAAAACAGCCTTTGCCGCGCCAGAATCGACGAGCAAAAAAACGAAAAGCTTTACAGAATACTCTTTGCAAGCCTTGCGGCGGCGGTTTTTATACTCGCGGTATGACCGAAAGCCTGCCCCGTTAACGGCATGCGGTCTTGGTTATAAGGCTTAAAGCAAAATATAAAACAAAGGAAAAGACGGTGAAAGCGTGGACATAGATCTTATATTTAAAATTGCGGCAATCGGTATAATCGTGGCGGTGCTTAATCAATTGCTTATACGGGCGGGCAGGGAGGAGCAGGCGCTTATGACCACCTTAGCGGGGCTTGTGGTGGTGCTCTTTATGCTTATCCGTCAAATATCGGTGCTGTTTGAAACGGTCAAATCGGTGTTTGGACTATGACGATTTTCACCGTGACCGGGATAGGTATTTTAACCGCTCTTGCCGTCACCGCCGCAAGAGAGCACGACCGTTCGACAGGCCTTGCCTTATCCCTTTGCGGGGGAGGGCTTCTGCTTTTCTTCTGCCTTTCTCCCTTAAAGGAAGCGGCCGATAATTTAAGCTCTCTCATATCGGCCGCAAACATCGACACGGGATATATAAGGATACTTCTTAAAGCCCTGGGCATATGTCTTGTCGGGGAATTTGCTTCGGACGCCTGTAAGGATTTCGGCCTTTTGGGACTTTCGGGAAGGATCGAGCTTTTTGCCAAAACCGCCGTAATAATATGTACAATGCCCATTTTAAGCAGTCTTGTATCGGCGGTACCGGAGCTTGTTAAATAAATCGCAAAGAAAATTACAGGTACAAATATAAATGAAAGATAAATGTAAAGGAAATGCAGATGTGAAAAATACCGTATACATAATAACATGGAGCGTCAAACAGAAGACAGGAACATTTACAAAAAGCAGTATAAGCCGTCAGGCGGCATCTTTTTCAAAAAGAAGCATTAAATCGGTCGCATTTGCATTGACCGCCGCTGCGGTCGCGGTAATATCGGTTTTTCTTTTGTCGGCCGTGCCTGCCCGTGCCGAAAGCGAAACCGCAGGGCTCGGTCAAAGCAGTCAAAACGGCCAAAGCGGCCTTGATACCTACCGTGAATATTACGATGCGGCGGGTGTGGACGATTTGAAACAAAGCCTTGATGACAGCACCCTTTCCGATCTTTACGATCTCGGTATAGATCCCGAAAATCCTTACTCGGACGGACTTTCGGCAAAAAGCGTATTCGAAAAGCTGTTTGAAAAGCTTAAAACCGTGTTTGTCTCGCCCTTTACGGCGCTTTTGGGGGTGGCGGCGGCACTTATACTTTGCTCGGCCTTCGGTACTCTTTCAAAAAACGGGCTGTCGGATACCGCCGATTTCACTGCGGCGGTGTGCATATCGGGCATAGCCGTCGTGCCCTTTTGCTCGGCCATAGCCTCGGCGGTAAACACAATATCCCTTTGCTGTACCTTTATCATATCCTTTGTTCCGATTTATTGCGGAATTCTTCTGTGTATGGGAAGCGCGGCCTTTTCCTCGGCCGTGAGCGCGGCGGTCTTCGGCCTTGCCCAGGTGGTATCGGCTCTTGCGGGCACGGTCATAACCCCCTTTTCGGGAATGTATATCGCTCTTTCGGTATCCTGCTCCTTTTCCCCCGAAATGCGGCTCAGAGGGCTTACATCGGCCGTGAAAAAGGCTGTATTCTGGATCCTCGGCATTGCCATGACGGTTTTTTCGGCCGTGCTCGGCATAACCGGCTCGATAAATTCCGCCGCCGATACCGTTTCGGTCAAGACCGCACGGTTTTTTCTGTCAAATTCCGTTCCCGTGGTGGGGGGAGCCATCACCGACGCCGTCGGCACCCTTGCGGGCAGCATATCGGTGCTGCGCTCGGGGGTGGGAGCCTTCGGTGTGTGCGCCTTGCTTCTTTTGATACTTCCGGCCCTTTTGCAGATGCTTTTGTGGAAGGCAAGCCTTTCGGTAATGTCGGCCGCCGCCGAGCTTTTCGGCCAAAAACGGTGCGGCGAGCTTTTAAAGGGTCTCGGGGACGGGGCGGGGCTGCTTCTTTCGATAATTTTGTCGGCGGGAGTGCTTTTTCTTGTGACATTCGTAATTCTTTTTCTCGGAGGAAAACAGCTATGGGAGGCTTAAAGGCGGCGGTAACGGCGGTTTGCTGCGGAGCGTTTCTTTGCGGTGTTATCGGCCTTTTTATTAAAAACAGCGGAATTTCAAAAACGGTTAAATTCACCCTTTCGCTTTTTCTTTGCGCCTGCGTTGTTTTGCCCGTTCTTAATGTGGATTTTTCCGACATCGAACGGTTTGATATTTCAGACGGATGCAGCATCAACACCGAGCTGAACAGCCTTGTGCAAGAGCAAACGGCTGTTTACCGCGAAAAAATTGCCCTTAAAGAGATACAAAGCATTGCTGAAAATTACGGTGCAAAAATAATCAGCCTTTCCTTTGAAAAGGACGGCTACGCCCGCCTTGTCGTGACAAACTGCGACGGGGAGACAATGAATGCAATGGCCGGGGAAATCAAAACGGCCACGGGATACACGGCGGAGGTGACAAAATGAAATTGTTTGACAAAAGCAAGGCCGAGTTTTTGAAAAACAAAAACAAATGGCTCATTATGATCGGGTTTATCGGCATCGGGCTGATATTTATATCAAGCCTTTTTCCGTCGCAAAAGCGGGAAAAAAAGACTGTCGAGACAACGAAAAGCCTCTGTGAATATGAAAAGGAGCTTGAAGCAAAAATCGAGGACACGGTAAGCAAGATAAGCGGTGCGGGAAAATGCAGAGTTATGATAACCTTCGACCAGGGGACCGAATACATCTATGCCAAGGAGGAAAAAAGCACCGACGACAGGTCGCTGACCTCCAAAACCGACGAATACGCCGAGGGCAGTAAAAAAAGCGGCGAAAACGGCTATATAATTATAGATACCGAAAACGGCGAGCAAGCCCTGATCGTAACCGAAAAGGCGCCCAAGGTGAGAGGGGTGGTAGTCGTGTGCGAGGGAGGAGGAAACGCCGGGGTCGCGGCGACGGTAAAAAGGGCGGTCACGGTTGCTCTCGACATAAGCGAATCGAAGGTGTGCGTCAGCCCCAAAGCATAAAAAACCTTTGTTTTCGGCGTATATATGCGGCTCGCAGCCGATGCCAAGAAAAAAACGAAACAAACAATCCCTATTTTGCGAAAAAACAACGCAAAAACGGGTGAAATATATCAATCAATTTAAAATCAGAAAGGAAACAGCACTATGAAAAAAAGCTTGATAATCGGGAAAAGGCAAATTATTTTGGCGGCGCTTGTAATCGTTTTGGCCGCAGCGGTTTATCTCAACTGGCAGCTTTCAAAAGGCTCGGGGAGCGGTGCGGTCACCGATGTGTATGCCGGAGGGCATGTGGGAGAGGCGGTGCTCGTGGACTCCGATTCGGCGGCGGAAAGTACCGAGAGCAATGCTCAAAACGACTATTTTTCCACCGCAAAAGCCGAAAGGGAAAGCAGCCGAAAAACTCAGCTCGACGAGCTTAAAGCCATTGCCGAAAATGTAAAGACCGACGGCGATTCGGCAAAAAATGCCAACGAGCAAATGATGAAAATAAGCGGTTTTCGTGAAAAGGAAAACAACATCGAAACCCTTGTTATGGCAAAGGGCTTCAGCAAATGCGTCACGGTCATAAACGAGACGACCGTTACCGTGGCGGTCAAAACCGACGGTCTGCTTCAAAGCGACATGCTCCAAATTCAGGAGATTGCGGCAGGGGAGACGGGATATGACCTTTCAAATATAAAAATCGTCGAAATAAAAAATTGATTTTTTTGGGAAAAATTATTGCAATTTTAAAATCAGTGTGTTATAATTCGACCGAAAACCAAATACATAAATTAACCATTCGCCCCCCGAGCCTTAAACATTTTTTCGCGGGCGGCAAAAGTGTTATTTTTGTTCTTTCTTTAGTAAAAGGGAGTAATCGGCGGAAAAACCTTTTCCGTGTTTTCGGCGTCAGAACGGCATTTTGCCCGCTTAAAGCTTAAATGATGAGACTTTTATCGGAGCTTTTTCGCTTCGGTAAAGGTCTTTTTTGTTTATTGTGCGGCGTTTTTTCAAAATATTTTTTCGGAGGAATTATATGTCGGAGCTTTTTTCAAATGTATCGAACATAACCTGGCAGCAGGTCGTAATGTGGCTGATAGGGGCGGTACTCATTTATCTTGCCGTAAAAAAAGATATGGAGCCGTCGCTGCTTCTTCCAATGGGATTCGGCGCGATACTTGTTAACCTCCCCATGTCGGGCGCGGTCACCCGGGTGTATGACAAGGTGGCCGAAATAGGTGTGCTCGACACGCTTTTCGGCGCGGGTATTGCCAACGAGCTTTTCCCGCTGCTGCTTTTTGTGGGAATAGGCGCCATGATAGACTTCGGCCCGCTGCTTTCCAATCCCAAGCTGATGATTTTCGGCGCCGCCGCTCAGTTCGGAATTTTTATGACCTTTTCACTTGCCGCACTGCTGGGATTCGACATTAAAGACGCCGCATCAATCGGAATAATCGGGGCGGCCGACGGCCCCACCTCGATTTTCGTGGCTCAGTATCTTGGTTCAAAATACATCGGCGCCATAATGGTTGCGGCATATTCCTATATGGCTCTTGTGCCCATCGTTCAGCCGCCGGTCATAAAGCTGCTGACCACCAAAAACGAACGGCTCATCAGAATGCCCTATAAGCCCCGTCAGATCTCAAAAACGACCAAAATCCTTTTCCCGATCATAATAACCATGATAACCGGAATAATCTCCCCGAGAAGCGTGGCTCTCGTTGGCTTTTTGATGTTCGGAAACCTGATAAGGGAATGCGGAGTTCTGGATTCTCTTTCCGAAACCGCCCAAAAGGTGCTTGCAAACCTTGTCACCCTCTTCCTCGGAATAACCATTGCAACAAAAATGCAGGCCGAGCAATTTCTCTCAAAGGAGACCCTGCTCATAATCCTCCTCGGGCTGTTTGCCTTTGTTTTCGACACGGCGGGAGGGGTTATATTTGCCAAAATAATCAACATCTTTTTGCCCAAGGAAAAGAAGATTAACCCCATGATCGGCGCCGCGGGAATATCGGCCTTTCCCATGAGCGCAAGGGTGGTGCACAAAATGGGGCTTAAAGAGGATCCCCAAAACTTCCTGCTCATGCATTCAATAGGGGTAAATGTATCGGGGCAGATAGCCTCGGTCATCGCCGGCGGCCTTATACTCAATCTTGTTGGGTAAAGGCACCCCCGCAAACAGCTTTCGGCGGCGCATGCCGTATATCTTTAAAGCATCATTAAATACATTATATTTCAGCACAATTTCAACAGAAGGAGAAAATAAACATGCAGTTTAATTACGAGTCCTTTTTAAGCACCCTTCCCGTAATGGCAAAGGGAATGGGCGGAATATTCATCGTCACGGCAATAATCATCGCCGCAATGCTCCTGCTGACGGGAGTTTTCGGTCAAAAGAAGAAGTGATCACTTATTTATACGATTTTCTCGCTAATGTAAGAAACGGTGCATTTCCCGCACGGTAAAACATATGCACTTGACATTTTCTCTCGATGTGGTAAAATTATGAAAGCAGCAAATTATTTGAGGGAGTAGTAGAAAAAATGAAAAAGATAATATCGGTCTTTCTTTCGGTTTTTATCATGATGTCCGCAGTCACGGCGTCAACTGTTTCGGCAACCGCTGAAACAGAAGGTGATTGGGAGTATTCTGTCAGTGATCAAGAGGTATGTATAACAAAGTACACGGGATACGAAAACGATGTGGTCATTCCTTCTCAGCTTGGCGGTCTTCCGGTAACAAGCATCGGTGACAGTGCTTTTAAAAAATGTGATAGAATCGTTTCTGTAGTAATTCCCGACGGAGTTAAAACAATCGGCCATTTTGCTTTTGAAGAGTGTGCAAGCTTGATTAATATAACCATCCCTAACAGCGTAACATTTTTGGGTGATGGTGCATTTGACAATTGTGCAAACTTGACCGGCAACATTACCATTCCATACGGGGTAGAAAACATTTACTGGAGTACATTTATCGGGTGTGAAAAGCTGACATCTGTAACCCTTCCGGACAGCGTGACATATATTGGAGAAAATGCTTTTTTCAGATGCAACAGTTTAACAGACATCAATATTCCGGATAGTGTAAAAACAATAGAAAAGGCAGCTTTTTATGGCTGCGGCTTTACAAGCATAACAATTCCCGACGGAATCACAAGTATCAAAGAGCTTACATTTCTACACTGTAGAAGTCTGACAAGCGTTAGTATTCCGAACAGTGTGACAAATATTGAAAAAGAAGCTTTTGCCGGTTGCAGCAGTCTTATAAATATCAATGTGCCTGATAGTGTAAAAATAATAGGTGAAAATGCTTTCCACAATACGGCATTTTATAAAAGCTCAAATAACTGGCAGGATGATATGCTGTATCTCGGAGACCGTTTGATCGATGCAAAAGAATATATTACCGACTACGTTAAAATAAGGGAAGGCACTCGGTTTATCACAGATTGTGCATTCAAAAAATGTAAGGAACTTATTGGGATAGCCATTCCGGAAAGCGTAGAATACATCGGGCTCAATGCTTTTGTAGACTGTAAGCAGCTTAGAATAGTTAATATTCTTTCGCACGACGCAAAAATTGAATTTTTTGCTTTTCCCGACAACATATCATATACCATTCGCTGTCTCGAAGGTTCTACAGCCGAAGAATATGCTAAGAAAAAAGGGGTCAATTATGAAACGGTCATTTTTTCTCTGCATGATGAATCAAACATCGCTTCTATAGAATATGTCGGCAGCGATACATTCGACAAAGATACCAAGTTTGTTGTTCAAGAAATAACGGACGGCGATTTGATGCAGTCTATACAGCAAGATTTTCCTGATAAAGTCGTACAAATATATAATTTCTCCTTCGAGAATTTTAATAAAACAGAAGAGTCGTTAAAAGAGTATTTGTTTTCTTTAACCGCCAACAAGAAAGCATCGCCCGATAACTGTAAGCTGTATCTGGAATCAAATGGACACTACAGTGTTATTCCGTTTGAATATGAGGGCGGCAAGATAAAGTTCACCACTGTATTTTTAGGAAACTATGTTATTGTTAAAGACAAATACGGTATGGGAGACGTTGACGGTAACGGTTGTGTAAATACGACAGACGCCCTTACGGTCCTGCAAAGCTGCGTCGACATTATAGAGCTTGACGAGCAGCAATTCAAAGCGGCCGATGTTGATTCAAGCGGAGATATCTCGTCATACGACGCTCTCAAGATACTTCAATTTACTGTCGAAATGATCGATAATTTCTCTGCACAGCAATAATTTTTCTGCAAAAGAATAAAAGCGTATCTTAAATTATATCTTAACACATCATAAATATAAGCCGCCTCACTCGATGTATCCCGTGTGCGGCGGTTTTTTCATGAAAAAATATAATTACAGATGCTAAACAGTCCCCGATTATTCCGAAACGGCATTTTAAGAAAATAAAAATCCAAAGCAGAAAAAAATAAAAAAGCACAAAGCAAAGCGGCAACTTTCAAACGAAAATTGCCGCTTTTTATATGGTGGAGACGAAGAGGATCGAACTCTCGACCTTACGGATGCGAACCGTACGCTCTCCCAGCTGAGCTACGCCCCCATATATTCGGTATAATCAATGTGTGCCCGCAGTATTCTGTCGGCGGAATCGGTGCGTACATGCGCAAAATCGCGCATTATCGCGATGCCGTGACGCTTGTGAAAGCACACCGATAAAACAAATATGTGCTTTAAGAAAGGGGAAAGGCATTTCTGCTTCCTTCCCGACTGCCGATTAATTATAACCAATAGAAAGGGCAATGTCAAGATTATTTTTTTATAATATTTTGATATTTTCGGTTGTTAAAAAATAATTTTCGTGATATAATTATTTGTAATGTATTTTCCGAAGTGCATAATGCGGCGGTATGTTTGTTTTTTCCGATTTCGGTCGGAGGAACGGGCGCGGTTTTGCTGCCGTTTTTCATGCTGTCTCTGAGTATGAATGTTTTTCGGGAATTTTGCGAAAAATAATAACCCTGAAAATTATTTTTGGAGTTGTTATTTAATGTCCGAAAGCTTTTTCCCCGAAAAGATCATCCCCGAGATAGGTTCTCCCGATTGCCCGCAGGAAAACGAGCCTTCAAATCCCGAAAACGAACAGCAAAAGGCAGGGGAGGGCTCGACCCTTTCGGCAGTTACGGCCGAAGGAAAGCATGTCTTTCATTCGCTTACCGTTATCGGTCAGATAGAGGGGCATTACACTTTGCCGCCCACAGCCAAGGCCACCAAATACGAGCAGATCATTCCTCAGCTCATTGCGGTCGAGGAGTCTCCCGAGATAAAGGGACTGCTCATCATTTTAAACACGGTGGGGGGAGATGTTGAGGCAGGTCTTGCCATTGCCGAGGTTATTTCGGGAATGAAAAAGCCCACCGTTTCGCTGGTGCTCGGCGGGGGACACTCTATCGGCGTGCCCCTGGCCGTTTCGGCCGACCGTTCCTTTATCGTTCCCACCGCCACCATGACGG
>CAKSPR010000024.1 GCA_934486455.1 uncultured Eubacteriales bacterium | reverse complement strand
GCGGAGGCGGACGCACCCGCAATCCAAACGCCCCGAGAAGGGGAGAGGACGCAGGCGCGACGGTGGTCATATCCTTCGAGGAAGCGGCCTTCGGCTGTAAAAAGAACATAACCGTCACCCGCATCGAAAAATGTGACACCTGCGGCGGCTCGGGCGCTCAGGCCGGCTCGCAGCCCAAGACCTGCCCCACCTGTCACGGCACCGGTCAGATAAATGTCAGCCAGCGCACACCCTTCGGAGTAATGCAGTCTCAGCGGGTATGTGACCAGTGCCGGGGAACGGGTAAGATAATCGAAAAGCCCTGCCGTTCCTGCGGAGGAAAGGGAAAGGTGCGCCGCACCAAAAACGAGGAAATCAAAATTCCCGCCGGTATCGACGACGGTCAGACCTTCGTCCTTCGGGGCGGCGGACACGCAGGTGACAACGGCGGCCCCTCGGGCGATTTAAGAATTAACGTTGCGGTAAGACCTCACCCGATTTTCGAGCGCAGAGGCTTTGATGTGTGGTGCGAATTCCCCATAACATTTTCCCAGGCCGCTTTGGGAGACGAGCTGACCGTACCTACCCTCGACGGAAATGTTAAATACAACATTCCCGAGGGAACTCAGCCGGGCGATGTTTTCAAGCTGAGAGGCAAGGGAATTACCCGCATTAATTCCTCGATAAGGGGAGACCAGTATGTTAAGGTGGTGCTTGAGGTGCCGAAAAACCTTAACTCTAAGCAAAAATCCCTCCTCAGGGATTTCAGCGAGACTTTAAGCGACGACAACTATAAAAAGCGCAAATCCTTTTTCGGGAAATTTAAAAAATAATAAGCACCGATTGCTTATGCTGCGGAAGGCTTTTTGGGCTTTCCGCTTTTTTTATTCGGCTTTTAAAGGGCTTTTGCGGTAAAAAATCCGTGCCGCGGCGGAGACTCGGGCGGTCGGCCTTTTTTGGAAAACTTATTTTTTGTCCCGATTTTAGGACATAGCTTTTTTGCGCTGTTTACAAAAGAGCGTCGATGTGATAAAATATTGACAAGCAAAAGAAAAAGGAGAGAGCGGCAAAAATGGAGCTGTACATTTTAATGGGACTTGCGGCCGTTATAATTATTCTTGAGGCGGTCATATTGCTTAAAGCCAAAAAAGACGACGGCAGGGAACAGGACAGTCAGAAAAACGAGCAGAATTTCCGCCGCATGGAGGGCTATGTGGCCGACGAATTTCAGCGCAACAGAAGGGAAACGGCCGAAAGCCTCAAGGAGATGAATGTCCTTATCCGCGACATTCAGGAAATGAATACAAAACAAAGCGACAAGCTTAATGTTACCCTTACCGAAAGCGTTCAGCGGCTTCAGCAGAGCAACGAAAAGAAGCTTGACGAAATGAGACAGACGGTTGACGAAAAGCTGACCGACACCCTTTCCAAAAGGCTTGACAGCAGCTTTAAGGTGGTTTCCGACCAGCTTAAAAGCGTACACGAATCGTTGGGCGAAATGCATAAGCTTGCGGGAAGCGTGGGCGATCTTCAGCGTGTGCTGACAAATGTTAAATCCCGCGGAACATGGGCTGAGGTACAGCTCGGCAACATTCTCGAGCAGACCCTTACAAAGGAGCAGTACGAATGCAATGTTTCCACAAAAAACGACACAAAGCGTGTGGAATTTGCCATAAAGATTCCCTCCCGCACCGAGGAGGGGAAATTTGTGTGGCTGCCGATTGACTCCAAATTCCCCCAGGAGGACTACATAAGAATATGCGAAGCGGCCGAAAACGCCGACAAGGCGGCCATGGAGGCGGCGACAAGAGCTCTTGAACAGACGGTTAAAAATCAGGCAAAAACCATAGCCGAGCTTTACATCGATGTGCCTAAAACCACCGATTTTGCCATTATGTTTCTCGCCACCGAGGGACTTTATGCCGAGGTTCTGCGCCGTCCCGGCCTTTGCGAGGAGATACAGAACAAATACCGTGTTATGATATGCGGCCCCACCACCATAACGGCCTTTTTAAACACCTTGCGGGTGGGCTTTCGCACAATTGCGCTTGACAAAAAGGCCTCGGAGGTGTGGAAGGTGCTCGGCGCCGTCAGGACCCAGTACGACAAGTTCGAGGGACTGCTTTTCAAGGTCAAAAAGAAGATCGACGAGGCGGGCTCCACCATTGAGGACGCTCAAAAGCGCAACAATATTATTCAGAAAAATCTTAAATCGGTCGAGCTTATCGATTCAAACGAAGCGGACAGCATTCTCGGTATTTCTTTGGGCGACGATTTTAAGGGCGATTTGTAAGTTTAATAATTTTCATTAATAACGAAAACGGACAGTAACCTGCTTGTTACCGTCCGTTTTTTACAGATAATATTTTTTTATAAATCAGTTGCCCGATTCGATGCTGATTTCGTTGAAGAGCTTCAAAATGTCGTCGACGCAGGCCTTTTGCTTGTCCTCGTCCTTAATGTCGAGAACGCAATGTCCTTCGTGCATCATGATAAGCCTTGTACCGTATTCGATGGCAAAACGGAGGTTGTGGGTGACCATCATGGTGGTAATGCCGGATTTTTTGACAAATTTATCGGTCAGCTTCATTATGATTTCGGAGGATTTTGGATCAAGAGCCGCCGTGTGCTCGTCGAGGATGAGCATGTCTATCTTGGTCATGTTGGCGATGACTAAGGCAAGCGCCTGCCGCTGGCCGCCGCTGAGGTTTCCCACAGGGACATTCATGCGGTTTTCAAGTCCCAGCTCACATTCCTCAAGCAGAGAGCGATAATAGTCGAAACGCTTGCGGTTAAGGGCAGGGAAGAGGTTGTATGCCCGGTTTTTGTTGTCGGCAAGGGACATGTTTTCAAGTATGGTCAGCCCCTCACAGGTGCCGAGCTTAGGATCCTGAAAAACCCGACCCAAGAACTTCGAGCGTTTATATTCGGGGATTTTTGTAATGTTTCTGCCTTCGAATTCCACGCTTCCGCCGTCGGGAAAGAGGGAACCGCAGATCAGGTTGAGCATGGTGGTCTTGCCGCTGCCGTTTGAGCCGATGACCGAAACGAATTCTCCCTTGTCGACCGTTAGATTAAAGCCGTCAAAAAGGGTGGTTTCGTCGACCGTGCCTTTGTTAAAGACGGTGGTAACATTATTTAACTTCAACACGGGCGTTACCTCCTTTTTTGCTGAATTTTCCGCTGAGCACAAGAGCAACGGTGAATATTGCGGCCATAATCAGCTTGTTGTAAGCGCTGGGCACGCCAAGCTTTTGTGCGGCGGTCAGACAGGCCTGATATATGATTGCGCCGAGAATGACCTTTGTGGTGGGCTTTAAGAATTTAACGCCCTTAAAGAGCGAAAGTCCGATTATAAGAGAGGCAAGGCCGATGACTATTGTGCCGATACCCATGCTTTGGCTGACATTTCCGCTGATGTGGGTGTAAAGTGCGCCCGACACCGCCGCAAGCCCGTTGCCCACCGCAAGACCGATAATCTTGCTTCTGCCCGGATCCTTTGCCAGCATTTTAACAAATTGCTGATTGTCGCCCGAGGCTCTGAGCAGCAGTCCGTTTTTGGTTTTAAGGTAGAAATCCAAAAGCAGCTTGCAGGCTGCGACGATTATAAGGAAGATTATAAGGTCTCTTACGGCGATACCGTTGACCTTGGAGGGGATAAGGCTGCCGAAAAAGTGGTCGTGGAGGGTTTTGACCGACCGTCCGAAGGAGATAGACGAGCTTTCCTGGCCTGTGAAATCTTTAACCATTCCCGCCGATGTGGCGATGAGGTTAACGGTAATAAGGCTTGTGGAAACCAGAATTCCGCAAAGAAGAGCGCGGATTTTAAGCTTGACATTGAGTATTCCGGTGATAAAACCGAAAAAGCATCCGACAAAAAAGGCGAATATAAGACCGATCCAGGGATTTATGCCGTGATAACAGCAAAGGCCGAAGGTCACCGCTCCCGAAAGGAAGGTGCCCTCAACGGTCAGGTCGGGGAAGTCGAGAATGTTATAGGTTATGTAATATCCCATGGCGATGAGCGAAAAGACCAGTCCGCCCGAGATAAAAACCTCTGCCGAGCTTAAAAATGATAACATTATATGCGCTCCTTAAAAGTTGTTTTGGTATTGTTTACGGCAGTATTCGAAGGTGCCGGGAAAAATGTGCGTTTCTTTTAAAATGATTGTCTGAATTATCCGCAGGCCGACCGCACCCTTAAAGCATGGGCCGGCCGGCTGCAAATTCAATTCACTTCAAGCGTTAATCGGGATAGCTGCCGATGGGAAAATCGGCAAATACCGTCAGCAGAAGGGTCGTCAATATCAGACGCCTTTTGCAACTATATCAGTTGGTTTTAACGGTCTGAGCGGACGTATACTCTGCGGGAAGGGTCATTCCGAGGGCTTCAAGAACATCGGTGTTGACGATGGGAGTGGCATCGGTAATGGTTTTAACTGCCATTTTGGTGATGTCGGTACCGCCGAGCACATCAACACCCATCTGACCGGTGGCCTTTCCGAGGGCTACATAGTCGATGGAAACCGATGCGAGGCAGCCGTTTTTGACCTGCTCCTCTTCCGAGCCGTATACGGGGATCTTATATTTGTCGGCGGCCGAAAGCACTACCGTGAGGTTGTTAACAACATTATTGTCGGTGAAGTTGTTGATGCAGTCGACCTTGGAGGCAAGCTCGTCGGCAGCCGAGGGAATATCGGAAGCGTTCTGAACGGCCGAGGGAACCACCTCAACGCCCTTCTGCTCGCAAACCTCTTTGAATCTTGCAAGGTTGGCAATGGAGTTGTCTTCCGAGGAGGTGTAAAGAATACCGATTTTCTTAACGGAGGGCTGCATGGCCATGATCATGTTTACCTGAGCCTCGAGATCGAGAACATCGGAGGTACCTGTGCATTTATCGCCGGGGATCTCGGAGGACTGTACCAACTTTGCGGCAACGGGATCGCTGACGGCGCAGAAAATAACGGGAATGTCGGTGTCGTCGGTGGCGCTGTATGCGGCCTTGGCGGCGGGAGTTGCAATGGCAAAGATCATGTCCACATTAGCGGCGACCATGTTTTTTGCAAAGCTTGCGCAATCGGAGTCGGCCGATGCGCTGGAGCCGGTCTGGTAATCAATTTCAAATTTAAGGCCGGAGGCGTCAAGCGCCTGTTTAATTCCCTGATAGCAGTTGTCGAGGGAGGGGTGGCTCATGTACTGGATAATTCCGATTTTAAGGGTTTTGTCGGTGTTTTTTGCGTCGGCGGAGGTTTCATCCTTATCGCCGTTTCCCGAGCAGGAAGCAAAGGCGGCCGCCATCATTATTACAGAAAGGACAAGTGCGATTACTTTGAATGCTTTTTTCATTTTTAATTACCTCTTTTAGTTATATTTTTTTGAAAAATGATAGTTGATTTTTTAGATTTAAAAGGCTCCGCACCATCGTTTTGATAAAAGCTTCATTAAAACCACTCCCTTTAAAACTTTTAATAAAAATAAAAAACCCCGCCCCACATCATAACAATGGGACAGGACATATAACCTGCGGTACCACCCAAATTCGCAGATTGCTCTGCGCTCTCGTCAGCGTACTTCATACGCCTTGCGATGTAACGGTCGCGCCCGTCGCACCTACACCGATTTTATCGGGTCAGCTTGCCCTCATAAGTCCATTCGCCGCTACCGCCGTTGCCGAAATCACACCGCCTTCGACTCTCTTGAAACGCTTTGTATCGGTTACTCCTCTTAATCACAGGTTTAAGGGGTTGTTTAATTTTTCTCCACTTTAGCACAACATTTTAGATTTGTCAAGAGGTTTTTCAAAAAAAATTAAATTCGCGTTATTTTTATTATCATCATATTGACATAAGGAATATAATATGATAAATTAAAGTCATAAAAAGGAGGTGAAAATATGGGTGCTGTAAGTTTGCACAAAATAGACTTCAAAAAATTCCTTCAGGCAATCGACCTTTGCAAGGGCGATGTTTTTCTCGTAACATCGGAAGGGGATAAGCTCAACCTCAAAAGCAAGCTTTGTCAGCTCATCGGACTGACCGAGATAATCGAAGGCGGTAAGATCGACGAGGCCGAGATCGTTTGCACAAACCCCGAGGACGACAGCTTTTTGTTCCGCTTTAACCTTTACGGCGACAAGGTGCTTGAGGATAAGGAAGCAAAATAAAAACAGGGCTTAAAGCGCTTTAATAAAGAGGTGCTTAAAGTCCTGTTTTTCTTAAATCAGGTCGGCAAACGGGCAATTTTCGGCCGGGCGTCTTTGCATATAAAACACACCCTACGGAACACCTTGCGCAGTCATACATCGTTGTTCCTCGGCGGCTTTATATTGTGAAGGGGATTGGCCTCGGAAGCATTTTTAAGCTCCTTGCCCGAAAGATGAGTATATATTTCGGTGGTGTTGAGATTTTCGTGTCCCAGGACATCCTTGAGCACCCTGATGTCAACGCCGCCGTGCTGATACATAAGGGTGGCGGCGGTGTGGCGCAGCTTATGAACCGACAGCCCTCTGCCCGAAAGTCCTGCTTTTTCAAGGTTTTTATAAACGATATGTTGAACCGTCTTGTTTGAAATCCGATTTCCGTTTCGGCTGATAAACAGGGCGTTTTTTTCTTTAACCCCGTCATGAGGACGCACCTCAAGATAGGCTTTAACGGCCTCAACGCAGGCCTCGTTAAGGTAAACTATCCGTTCTTTGTTGCCCTTTCCGGTTATTTTAAGGGTGTTTTCGTCCCGAATATCACTGAAATTAATGCCGCAAAGCTCGGAAAGCCGCATTCCGCAGTTTAAAAACAATGTCAAAATACAGTAATCGCGCTGACGGTTGGGACCGTCCACCGATTGCAGCAGGTTTACAGACTCTTCCAAAGAAAGGTACTTGGGAAGGGATTTTTTTGTTTTGGGGGTATCTAAAAGCTCGATCGGATTTTCGTCGATTAGATTTGCCTTATTTTTCAAATATTTGAAAAAGGTGCGCAGGGAGGAGGATTTACGGGCTCTGGTGGAGGCGTTATTGCGGCGTTCGTCGATACAAAAGCTCATGAACTCGTAAACATCCGACAGGGTTACAGATTTAATAAGATCAATGTCGATGTCGTCAACGGGAATTTTGTCGAATTCCGCGCCGTCGCAAAGGCCGTTGTGCATTTTATAAAATCTGAAAAAGGTTCTCAGATCGGTGTAGTATTCCTGAACGGTCAGCTTGGATTTTCCTTTGACGACCGACATATAATTAAGATAATCGCGGATTATGGGCGAAGTATGCTTCATTTCGTAATCAAGCTTTTGATTCAAAAAATCACACCTTTCAAAACGGGCTTTTGGAGACGATAGAAATTTTTAAAACAGAGTAAGGGTCGAAAAAAATTTTCCTGTTAAACGGGCATTTTTGGGGAAAGAAGAATTATTCGGCCGGTAGATTATATTTTATCACAAAAAGAGAAAAAAGTAAAATAAAAAGGTATAAGGGAAAAGCAGATTAAAAAAATGCAGAAAAAAGTATGATATAAAATTTGTTAAAGAAAAAATGCATAAGCAGCAGACAAAAAAGCGTCAATAAAAAAGTGCAATGAAGCACCGATCTCGCAAAAGCCTATATTGCTAATGACTATTAGATATAATTACTATTAGATATACAGAGGCTTTTTCGACTCCCCTGAATTATACAAAATATTCATTTTGTATAATTCTTTCGGTTTTTTCAGAGGTGGGTTTTTAATGGGCTTGGGTTTGGGGGTGTTCTCTTTTGAGCGGTTGGCATCCTGTTCCCCGTTAATATTTAATGATTATTGTCATAGTTAATATTTAATGTTTATTGTCACAAGGGGTTTTAAACCGACAGGATAAACCCTCCGCCGATGTCGGTCAAGGGATCGTCGGACGCTTCTGCTATTTTCGCTCCGTGGTTTTTGCAAAAGTCTTTTAATTCTTTTCCGAAGGTGCATTTTTTCAGCGAGCCGTTTAATGCCAGCAGATTTTCTTCAAGCATAAAACCGCAGCCGCCGATAAATCCGCAGTTATATCCTTTAAGCCTGATTTCAGCGTTGTTTACAAGCAATGCGTCTACTCCGCCGGATTTCAGTTTATCATACAGCCCCTTGTCCCCTGTCACGGCGGCGGTCTCGGAAATTTTCAAAATCGAGCAATGGGTATAGCCCTGTTTGCAGTCGATTATTTCATAATCTTTCCTTATTGCTAAATCAGAAATTTGCGGGCTTATGTACTTTTTATGTCCGAAAAGCTTTTTGTTAAAGGTTACGGTGTTAAGAGCAATGTCAAAGGGATATTCGGGAGATTTCGGCAGATCGGAAATGTGCACCGACAGCCCTTTCACACGAGTTTTCAACACATTTGCCGCCGTTTGTTGAGAACTGTGCAGCACCGCATCGTCCCGTCCGATAAAAGATATGTTCATATCGGGATGATACGCCGAAAAGGGCTGTAAAAACGGGTTTTTTTGGGTGTAAAGAATTTCCGATACACCGTGTTTTTTTAAAAAAGCTTCAAGTCCTGTTTCGGGTGCGATTATTGCAATTTTTCGGCCTGCTTCGCTCATCTGTCGCTCATCCTTTTCGGGTTTTTATAGCCATAATTCATATATACAAAGGCGATTTATTGTGTGCAGCGGTTAAGCAATATGGCTATGGGATTATATTCGGTAATAAGGAATAAAAGGGATGACAGTCGGAAAAGATGTTTTTGGTGATAAAAAATGACGATCATACCCTGCAATCTTAACTGCAAGCACCGTAAAAACGGGTACTGTTCCCTGTCGGCCTGCGAAATAATAACAAATTCCGACGGGCTTGGCTGTCCATATTTTTTAAAAAAATCGGAAAAATCGGTCGGAGGGGCAAAGCTTTTGCAAGACAGAGGGGACGCAAATCGTGAAAATGCAGAACGGTAAAAGGATAAAAGAATAAATACAGCCGAAAGCCGTTTAATCACAAAAGCCCCAGGGTCTTTATAAGCCATGGGATTTGCCCCTCAAAGTTTAAGCCGTATCGCGGGTCGGTTTTGGCCAAAAAGGTGGCCTGAACCGCTTTTGCGGTAAATTCCACGGCAATCTCGGCGCTGCTTTTAAGGGAGAGATCTCTCATTAATGCGGCGGTCATAGCGCTTGCAAAAACATCTCCCGAGCCGGGGTAGTTTTGCGGAGTTTTTTCGGAAAAATGATAGCTTATTCCGCCGTCTTTTGTTTCGATTACGGCGGCGCCGAGCTCACTTTCGTCAAAGCAAACACCCGTCAGCACGATCTTGTTGCCGAAAAGCCCGCAAAGATCTCTTAACAGCCCTTCGATATATTCTTTTTTATAGGGCGGCTTTTGATATTCCCTTTTAAGGAAAAAACAGGCCTCGGTGACATTGGGAACGACAATGTCGGCCTTTTTGCAGAGCTTTTTCATTTCATCGGCAAAGCCGCTGTCAAAGGTGGTATACATTTTTCCGTCGTCGGCCATTGCGGGATCGACGATTTTTAAACAATTTTTGCCGAAGGTGTTTAAAACCTCGATGATAATGTCGACCTGGCGGATGGAGCCTAAAAAACCGGTGTAAATTGCGTCGAATTTTATTCCTAAATCCTGCCAGTGTTTCGAAACGGGTAAAATATCGTCGGTAAGATCGCGATATGTGAAGCCGTCAAATCCGCCGGTATGGGTGGAAAGCACAGCGGTCGGAATAACGGCGGTCTCCACTCCCGCGGCCGAAATTATGGGCAAGGCCGCCGTCAGCGAGCATTTTCCGATGCAGGAAATGTCGTGTACGGCAAGGGCTCTTTTTTGTCTTTCCATGATGATTTTGCCACCTTCTTTTTGCCTTTATGACCCCGTTTAATGCTATAGTGATAACGGCCGCAGCAGGTCGTTTGATAAAGGCGTTAATAAAGCATTATTTTTTGTTATAGTAGGTGTAATAGGCCGTTACCGACCTGCGCTTTCCGTCGATTTCGCCGGTTATGACCACTCCGTTGAGGCTTAAAAGCTCGGAGACCGAGGCGCTGTTTCTGTCGCACACAAAAACATCTTTGCCGTCGCAGTTGACGGCCACCTGCGTATCGGTGACAATCAGCCGTCCTCCCCGTCCGATTATTTCCTCAACATTATTCTCATCTCTCGACGAAACATATTTTATCAGCTTTCCGTCTATGCGTTTAAGCACCTTTTCGGTGTCGTCTTTTTTTCTTTTAAAGAACATCTTTTTCTCCTAAAGATTATTAAGGATCATCTTTTCCTTCGGTAAGCGCGGAATATATATCCCGCTTTTTAAGTCCGGTGTCTGCGGCGGCGGTCTTTGCCGCCGAGGAAGCCGACATGCCGTCCGAAACATAATCCTTTGCCATTTTTACGGCGTCTGAAAGGGTATATTCCTGCCTTTCGTCGGTCTCTTCCCTGCCCGAAACGACAATGACAAACTCACCTTTCGGAACATTTTCGGAATAATACTTTTCCGCAGCCGAAAGGGTGGTATTTTCTATCTGCTCGTGAAGCTTCGTAAGCTCTCGGCACAGGGCAATCTCGCGGTCGCCGAAAACGGAAAGCATATCTTTTAAGGTCGAAAGGAGCTTGTGCGGGGCTTCGTAGAAAATCATGGTGCGGGTTTCGTTTTTTAGCTGCTCGAGGTGCTTTGCGCGGCTGCTTTTATTAACACTTAAAAAGCCTTCAAAGCAAAATCTGCCGCCGGGCATTCCCGATACCGCAAGGGCGGTTATAACTGCCGAGGGGCCGGGCACAGAGACAACCTCTATCCCCTCTTTACGGCACTCCCGCACAAGATCCTCACCGGGGTCGGAAATGGCGGGCATTCCCGCGTCGGTGACTATTGCGCAGTCCTTGCCGCTTAATATTTTGTCAACAATTATCCTGCCGTGGCCTTTTTTGTTGTGTTCGTAGTAGCTCAGCAGCGGTTTTTTAATGTCGAATCGGTTTAAAAGCTTGACCGTTACCCTTGTGTCCTCGGCGGCGATAAAATCCACCGAGCGCAGTGTCTCCAGTCCCCTTTCCGACATATCGGACAAGTTACCGATGGGGGTGCCCACCACAAAAAGCCGTCCTGCCATTAAACCCTTCCTTTCCTTGCGTTTGCTTCCTTCATTGCGTAATATTTGCCGTATATTTGCTTGATTTCCTCGGAAAAATCGCCCTTTTCGTCCTCGATGACGAGGGGCTTTTCGACGATAATTCCGCTCTTTGCTCCCTTTTTACCCTCTATGAGAAAGAGGTTGGGAGAAGCACCCTGACGCTGTTCGACCATACGAAGGCGTTTTGGCTCGATACCGCGGCTTCTCATAGATACCATTAAATCGCAAAGCCTCGACGGCCGCTGGCACATGCAAAGCCGCCCGCCGGTGTTTAAAAGCCTTGCCGCGGCGGCGACAATGCTGTTTGTATCACACATTATTTCGTGTCGGGCAACGGCGATTTCACGCCTTTCACAGCGAAGTCCGTCGTTTTTCGACTTATAAGGAGGGTTCATGACAACAAGGTCGTATGCCCCGGCGGGAAGCACCCCGTCAAGGGCGTTTAAATCGGCGTTGTGAACCTTTAGCTTGCGGGCAAGGTTATGCTTTTCCGCCGCCGCGTTAACGAGGTCGCAGGCCTCTTTTTGAATGTCCACCGCATCTATTGAGGCACATTTTCCGTCTCTGCACCATATGAGCGAGATTATTCCGCAGCCCATTCCGAGCTCTGCGGCTCTTGTGTTTTTTCGCGGCTGTGAAAAGGCTGCAAGCAGCACCGCGTCGGTGCCGAAGGTGTGAATACCGCTTGTAAAAACGGTTATCCCGCCGCCCAGCTGCTGCTCTTTTACGGTCGTCAGACCGTCGGAGTCGTCGGCCGGTTGAGCCTGAATGGCGGCAGCAGAACGGTCGGCCGCGGGGACGCCTGTTTTATCGGCCGAGAGAATGTCGGCGCCGACTGCCGGGGAAATGTCGGTGATTTTATCTTTCATAGCGGTTTTGCGGCGATGGCCGTCCAGCCGCGCTCTCTTAGAATTTCCAAAACCTCAAATTTACCCTCAAGGTTTTCCAGTACATCCTTTTCTCTGGTGTCGATTATGCCGCTCATAATGTATATTCCGTCCTTTGAAAGGAATTTAAGAATATCCTCGTTTAACATCATTATGACATCGGCCACGATGTTGGCGGTAACAAGATTAAAGCGTCCGCTCACCTTGTCGGTGAGGTTTCCGGCGATAAACTCGGTTTTGTCGGCCACGCCGTTAAGCTTGGCGTTTTCCGCGGCGGTTTTGACCGAAAGCTCGTCGATGTCAACTCCCAGCGCCCTTTTGGCTCCCAAAAGCACTCCCGCAACGGCGAGAATTCCGCTTCCCGTTCCCACATCGAGAATTTCCGACTGCTCAGTCGTGTATTTCGAAAGCAGCTCGAGACAGAGGCGGGTGGTCTCGTGGGTGCCTGTGCCGAAGGCCATTCCCGGCTCGAGAATAAGCTCGGTGCGGCCGTTTTGAGCGGTTTCAGGCTCCCATGCGGGTCTTATGACCAGTCTCTCTCCGATGTTTATGGGCTTAAAATATTTCTTCCAGTTTTCTGCCCAGTCCTCGTAAAGGCACATGGAGGTGTCAACCGAAAAATCAATGCCGTTTGCCTTGTACATTTCGGAAATGTAGGCAATGGTTTCGGCGGGATTTTCGGTTTCGTCGAGATAGATGTGTATTTTGGCAATCGAGCGATCCTTTTTGAGAAGCTCGCTGTCGATAAGGTCGATGTGGGCGATCTCCTCAACGCTCTGCTCGAGATTGGTGTAATCCTCGATATAAATGCCGCCCTTAACGGCCATATTGGCAATGTCCCCTGCCCTGTCCACATCCTTCGGGGAAATTGTAAAGACTATTTCGGTATAATCAACTTTTTCCATATCGGTTTTCCTATCTTTTGTCGGTTATCTGTTAACTCTTTTTTTATCGGTTGTGCCGTCTCTGCGGCTTACCCGTTTTGGTTTCAAACGAGTCGGCCTTAAGAGAAATATCAATAGATAAATCCTATCTTTTTCATGACCTTGGAAAGGGTTCTGTTTGCGAGCTTTTCGGCGTTTTCGGCGCCCTTTCTCCAGGTTTCGGTCAAAAAGTCCCTGTTCTTCATAAGCTCGTCGAAGCGCTCTCTTACCGGGCGCAGCTCTTCGACCACAGCCTCGCCCACGGCGGTTTTAAAGTCGCCGTAGCCCTTTCCGGCAAATTCCTCGGTTATTTTTTCAAGGCTCTTTCCGGTAACGGCCGAGTAAATCCCCATAAGGTTGTTAACACCGTCCTTACCGTCTTTGAAGGCCACTTCGGCCTCACTGTCGGTTACGGCGCGCTTGAATTTTCTCATAATGTCCTCGGGCTTATCGAGTATTGCCACCCAGGCGTTGACATTCTCGTCGGATTTGGACATCTTTTTGGTCGGCTCCTGAAGCGACATGACCCTTGCGCCCACCTTGGGAATAAATCCGTCGGGAATGGTGAAAACCTCGCCGTAAATGTTATTGAAACGGGCGGCAATATCGCGGGTTATTTCAAGGTGCTGCTTCTGGTCGGCTCCCACAGGTACGAGGTCGGCCTTATAAAGCAGAATGTCGGCCGCCATAAGAGAAGGATAGGTGAAAAGGCCGGCATTAACATTGTCGGCATGCTTTGCCGATTTGTCCTTGAACTGGGTCATGCGGGACAGCTCGCCGAACTGTGTATAGCAGGAAAGTATCCATGCAAGCTGGCTGTGCGCCGCCACATGGGACTGGATAAAAAGCAGGCTCTTTTCGGGGTCTACGCCCACGGCAATGAGCAGAGCATATGTCTCTAAAATCTGTTTTCTGAAGGCGGCGGTCTGCTGGCGGACGGTTATGGCGTGCAGATCGGCCACGGTATAGATGCAGTCATACTCCTCCTGGAGCCTGACCCAGTTTCTGAGTGCGCCGAGATAATTGCCTAAGGTGAGCATGCCGCTGGGCTGAATGGCGCTGTATATAAGCTTTTTTTGATTTTCGTTTTCCATTGTTGTTACCTCAATTCATAGGCTTTCGACCGCGCTGTCGGCAGATTTTGCATGTCGGCAGCGGTCGTCGGCTCTGTTTATTTCATCGAATTTAAAACATCGGCGAGAATGTCTATGCCCTTTATAATCTGCTCGTCGGTTGGGGTGGAGAAATTGAGACGGAAGCTGTTTGTTTTGGCGCTTTCGTCGTTTAAGAAGGCCGTTCCGGGAACAACTGCCACCTTGTGCTCCACCGCCTTTTTAACAACCTCAAGCATGTCGAAGCTGTCGGGCAGGGTCGCCCAGATGAACAGACCGCCGCAGATTTTATTGTAGCTGATGTTGGGGCATACCTTTTCGTCAAGCAGGCTTTCCATAAGCTCGGCCTTGTGTTTATATATTCTGCGGATCTTTGCAAGGTGTCCTTCGAAGTCATATTCGGTCATAAAGGCGTTTGCCACGGCCTGAGCCCATATGTTTGTGTGTACGTCCTCGGTCTGCTTGCACACCGTCATTTTGGCGATTATCTCCTTCGGCGCGATGGCGTATCCCACCCTCATTCCGGGAGAAAGCACCTTTGAGAAGGAGCCGGCATATATAACAAGGCCGTCCTCATCGAAGCTCTTTATGCAGGGAATGTTTTCCCCCTCAAAGCGAAGCTCGCCGTAGGGATTGTCCTCGATTATGACAAGGCCGTGCTTTTTGCACAGGTCGTAAAGCTCTTTTCTCTTTTCAAGGGACATGCAGGTTCCGCTTGGATTTTGGAAGTTGGGAATGGTATAAACAAGTTTAACATTCTTATCATCTTCAAGAGCCTTTTTGAAGGCCTCCATGTCCATTCCGTCGGCCTCCATTCTGACTCCCTTAAGCTTTACGCCCAGCGAGCGGAAGGCGTTGAGCGAGCCGACGAAGGAAGGATCCTCACATATTATGGTGTCGCCGTAATTTAAGAATGTTTTTGCCGCAAGCTCCATGACCTGCTGGGCGCCCGAGGTTATGATAATATCGTCAAAATCCCGTCCCACATTAAACTTTTCGCTCATGTATTTTGCCACGGTCTTTCTCAGGGGGGTATAGCCCTCGGTTACCGAGTATTGCAGGGCGAGAACGGGATTTTTTTCAAGCAGACGGTCGGAAATTTCCCTGACGCTTTCGCAGGGAAAGGCCTCGGGAGCGGGATTTCCCGCCGCAAAGGAAATAAGCTGAGGGTCGGCCGTAGCCTTTAAGATTTCCCTGATCGCAGAGGGCTGAAGCCCGCTGACTCTTTTTGAAAACTGATAATTCATAAATAATCCTTCCAATCTATCCTACAAATTCGTGTATAAGCGACCCCTCGGGCAGAAGCTCTCTGCTTGCGGGGGCGATTTTCATATAATCAACATACATTTCGGCCGCCACCGAAAAATTCTCGTCGCCGGGCTCGACCGTTGCCAGCATTTCAAGCATCTGATCGCGGTAAATGGCCGCCTCAAAGGGGTGGAGCGAGTTAATGGAAATGTCGGCGGTGTCTTTAAAGGGGAAAAGATATTTTTCCTCTCCCATAACGACCCCCGTCCACATGTGAAGGGTGTTTTTTACATCGGAATTGCGGAAGTTCCTGTCTCTTATCATTCTTCGGGAAAGGCGTATCTCCCGAGGAGAAAGGAGCAGGTTTTTGCCGTCGTATATTCCATCCTTAACGCTTACATAGACCTTGAAAATGTTCTTTGCCGGAAGCTCGTCCAAAATCAGAGAATTGAGGGCGTGTATTCCCTCGAAAATGGCGATGCCGTCCTCGGGAAGGGATAGCGGCGTCTTTTCGGCTTTGGGACAGCCGGTAAAAAAGTCGAATTCGGGCATGTTGCAATGGCCTTCTCTTATAAGGCCCCTGAGACAGGTTATCATCTCCTCAATGTTAAGAGCATAGATGGTTTCAAAATCGAAGCGCCCGTCGGGAAGCTTGGGAAGATCGTCTTTTCCGAGATAAAAGTTGTCAAGGGATACGGTCACGGCCTTTTTGCCCAGGTCGTTGATATATTTTTCGATAAAATGAGCGGTCGTGGTTTTTCCCGAGCCCGAGGGGCCGGAAAGCATAACGATCTTGTTGTTATCGTCGGCGGCAATGGAATTTGCCACCCTTTTAATGAACGAGCGGTATTCCCTATCGCACACCCTTATATATTCGGCGGGATTATCGTGAATCTGTTCGTTTATATCGGCAAAGTCGAGGCTGTCAAACAGGGTATTTTTCATAGAATTCACCAATCCTTTCCTTCCTTTTTAAAATTTCGTCAAAGCGGTTTATGTATTCATAAGGATATTTAAAGTTGAAAATTCGCTCGATGTGGTTGCCGTGCGGGTCTTTAAGGCGGCTTACCGCCCCTGCGCCCACCGCAAGAACGCTGTGTATCTCGTTCATCATATAGATGTTGTAAAGGCAGTCGCGGCCCTTTTTGCTCCAGCCGACATTTTCGTGGTTGCCGAGGCATTTGCTCTGCCGATAGAGGTAATAGGGCGAATATCCCGCCTCCCCGAGCATTTTCGACGAGCCGACCACCATATCAGAAACGGCGTCTCCCTTTGCCGAATATATCCCCTCCCCGTTTGAAACATAGCTCGACGAGCGTTTCATCGAAAGGGTATGAACGGTTATATTCTCGGGGTCAAGAGAAATTATACCTTCAAGGGTCTTGAAAAAGCCTTCCGCCGTGTCTCCCGAAAGGCCGGCGATTATGTCGGTATTTACGGTGTCAAACCCCGTTTTCTTTGCAAGAGCAAAGGCTTCGTAAAACTGCTCGACCGTATGCTTTCTGCCGATTTCGGCAAGCACGGCGTTTGAAAGGGTCTGGGGATTTATGCTTATTCTGCCCACCCCGTGGGATTTAAGGCAGGAGAGCTTTTGAGCCGTTACGGTGTCGGGTCGGCCGGCTTCGACGGTATATTCCAGAAGGCCGGACATATCAAAGCTGTTTTCGACGGCGCAAAGCACACTGTCGAGCTGTTCGGCGGAAAACTGGGTGGGCGTTCCCCCGCCGAAATATACCGTCGAAAGCTTTAGACCGAGGCTTTTCGCCGCCGCTGCCGCCGCCTCGATCTCCTTGCACAAAAGCTCCACATAATCGGGAACAAGCTTTCCCGCCGAGGCGATGGAATGGGAAACAAAGGAGCAATATTTACAGCGGCTGGGGCAAAAGGGCACCGATACATAAAGGCTGAAGGAATTTGGGTCAGACAGAGAAGCCGCTCTTTTGTCGGCGATGTGCGCCTTTTCGCAAAGCTTTATTTTTTCGTCAGACACAAGAAAGCTGTTTTTGAAAAGCCGTTCGGCGGCGGGCTTCCCGAGGGCTTCGGATTTTGCCGACCAAAGCTTTTCGGGTCTGACCCCCGTGAGTATTCCCCATTTGGGCGAAAATCCGCAGATTTTTGAAAAGGCCTTATAAAGGCATCTTCCGCCCGCAAGCTCGGCCGCCTTTTCGGTTTGCTCAGTACCGTCAGTAATATCAATGCCTTCGGAAAAGGCAGCCTTCTCCCCTTTTGCAAAAACCTCGGCCGCAACAATAAGGAGGCCTTCGCCGTTTTCGGTGAAGGTGACATTTACCGAAATGTCTCCGTTTTGAGTGCCTGACGCTTTTTTATCTTCTTTTAAAGCCGATACCGTCGGCTCTTTTTGCCGCTCGGTCTTTTCGCAAAGCTTTTCCGAGGGAAAGAACAGTCGGCAGATATTTTCGGTCTCGTAGCGGTGCTCCGGCCTGTCAACATAAAGCTTTATCAAAGTCCCATCGCTCTTTTCATAAAGGGATTAAGGCTTCGCTCCACATCAAGGGTGGAGGGCTTGCCGTGACCGGGGAAAACCTCAAAGTCACCCTCGATCTCATAAAGCTTTTTGAGGGAGTCGACCATTTTGGCCGTGTTTCCCGTTGGAAGGTCGGTTCTTCCCACCCCGAGGCGGAAAAGGGTATCTCCCGTAAAAAGGGCGTCGCCGCATTCATAGCAAACGCTGCCCACCGTGTGTCCGGGGGTGTATATGACCTTAAAGGTGAGACTGCCCAAGGGTATTTCGTCTCCGTCGTCGCAGATAATGTCGGCCGAAAGCGGTTGCTGGGAAAGGGCGTGATTAGCCGCCAGGGAAAAGGCGGGACTTGAAAGACAAATGGCATCCTTTTTGTGAATGACCACCTTTGCGCCGGTGGCGTCTTTAATTGCCCCTGCCGAAAGTATATGGTCATAGTGCCCGTGGGTCAGAAAAATGTATTTAAGCCTGTCCTTAAATCCGCTTATCTCCTCCACAAAGCTTTTATGAGCAAAGGAGGCGTCCACAAGAGCCATGTCTCCGCTGTTATCGTCGGTTACAAGATAACATTTGTTATCCATGTTTCCCACCGTAAATGTTTTAACCGTCATAGTATCTCCTTCTTTCGGGGCTTTTCACCCCATAGGTAAAGGCACCGTTTTGCCGCTTTTTATGCACATTGCTTCGGCCGTCTGCACTTTTCGGCATTGCCTTTTGGCCCTGATTATGGGCATGTCTTCCGATTTTCAGTTGTTGGTTCTTTCGACCGAGAAAACATTGTTTATTTTGCTGAGCTTTGAAATGATGTTTTTAAGATGCTCGGTACCCTCGGTGCTGATGGTTATGAGAATTTCCGAATTACCGTCCTTGAGCTCCCTTGCATTGACATTGTGCAGCGGCACCCGCATATTGACAAGGGTGTTCATTACATCGGCAAGAAGCGACGAACGATCGACCGCCAGAATGACCACCGTGGCCTTGAAGCCCTCTCCCTTCCTGTTTGCCCACTTCGCCTTTATCCAGCGGTCGGGCTGCTCGCAGGAGGAAATGTCCTTCGGAACATTTGAGCAATCCCGCTTGTGTATCGAAACGCCGTGTCCCCTTGTTATAAAGCCGATTATATCGTCTCCGGGAAGAGGCTCGCAGCAGCGGGCAAGCTTTATAAGACAGTTGTCCACACCCTCGACCACTACGCCTTCGGTGGATTTAACAAGCTTGGGCGAAACGGTGGTAACGACTTCCTTTGCCGCTTCGGGGGCGGGCTTGTAGCTGCGGTTGTATTCGTCCTTCATTCTCGGGATGAGGCGGGAAATGAGTATTCCGCCGTATCCGATGGCGGCGTAAAAATCATCAACGCTGTTGCAGTGGTAAAGCTCGGAAAAATGGTTTATAAACTGTTCCTTTTTCTCGTCGGAAAAGACAAAATCACGACGGAACTCCCTTTCGAGAATGGACTTTCCTTCGGCAATGTTCTCGGGACGGCGCTCCTTTTTAAACCAGGAGCGTATTTTAGAACGGGCCTCGCTGGTTTTAACGATGTTGAGCCAGTCTCGGGCAGGTCCGTGATCCTGCTGATTGGTGGTTATAATGTCGATTATTTCGCCGTTTTTGACCTTGTAATCTATGGGGACGATTCGTCCGTCCACCTTTGCGCCGATCATGCGGTTGCCCACCGCCGAATGGATGGCATAGGCAAAATCAATGACCGTCGACCCTACCGGCAGGCTGATAACATCACCCTTGGGCGTTACCACAAAAACATCGTCGGAGGTAAGGTCGGTTTTAATGCTCTGGACAAAATCCTCGGCCTCGCCCGAATCCTGCTGCGCCTCGAGTATCTGTCTTATCCAGGTGAGCTGTGCGTCCATTTTTGAGCTTTCGCTGACCCCGGCCTTATATTTCCAGTGGGCCGCGATACCGTATTCGGCAGTGCGGTGCATTTCAAAGGTTCTTATCTGCACCTCAAAGGGTATGCCCTCCCTGTCGATAAGGGTGGTGTGGAGGGACTGATAGTTGTTGGGCTTCGGAGTGGAAATATAGTCCTTAAAGCGGCCGGGAATGGGTCGAAACATATCGTGTATCATTCCCAGCACATTGTAGCAGTCGTTGACCGTGCCGACGATTATTCTGACGGCGTAGATGTCGTAAATCTCGTCGAACGCCTTTTGCTGGAGATACATTTTCCGATAAATTCCGTGAATGGATTTGACCCGCCCGTCTATGCTGAAATTATTGAACTTTAAAGCGGTAAGGCGTTCCTTGATTTTTTCGATGATGTTGTTTATAAACTCGGTGCGCTCGGTTTTGCGCTCATTTAAGTTGTTTAAAATTTCGTCGTATGCCACCGGGTCGAGCTGACGCAGACACAGATCCTCAAGCTCCTCCTTAATGGCGCGGATACCCAGTCTGTGGGCGATGGGTGCGTAAACCTCCAGCGTTTCCTTTGAAATGTCAAGCCTCTTTTGGGGGCTGTGGCTTTCGATGGTGCGCATGTTGTGCAGTCGGTCGGCAAGCTTGATGATGATGACCCTTACATCCTCCGACATGGCGAGAAACATTTTTCTCAGGTTTTCGGCCTGCTGTTCCTCTCTCGAATAATAGGGGATCTTACCGAGCTTTGTGACCCCGTCCACAAGCCTTGCCACATCCCGTCCGAACATCTGTTCGACCATTTCGTATGTGACCTCGGTATCCTCTATAATGTCGTGCAAAAGGGCGGCGACGATGGATTCGTTGTCCATTCCGAGGCCGGTTAAAATGAGCGCAACATTAATAGGGTGCTCGATGTAAGGCTCTCCCGAATGGCGGAACTGCCCGTCGTGATATTCGGTTGCGAAATCAAGCGCCTTTTTGATTATTTTTCTGTCGTATTTGTCGTTTTCCGAGATCGCCTTTAAAAGATCGTCTCTTTTTGACTTGTATTCGGCCATTAATCTTCCCTGCTTTTTAATTTTTTTAGTGTTTCGGAGGATGAAAAATCTCTTTTTTCCATTTGATTTGCAAGGGTAATATTGCAGTTTTCGCCGTCGAAATCGGAAAAGATAAATCCGAATTCCTTCATGATTTCAAGGCATATCATCATCTTACCGAAGGAGGGTGCAAATCCCAGACGGAACCACAGCATTTCGGGAGAAAATTTAAATCCGTTCCGTCCCTTTATGTAGCGGAAAACGGCGGCCATGTCCTCCCTCGTCGGGGTGATAAGCTCGGCCTGCTTTTGCGAAAGCCTTTCCCCCATCATAAATTTTTCGTAAATCGCCCTGTCGCGGAAGAAGGCGTCCTCATCCTCGTTTGACGGGCGTATGTCCTTTACCATGACCGTAAGCATGCGATTGTTCTTATATATGTTTTCCTTCAGGGTCACCGCAAGGTCGACCTTGTCCCCCGCCTGATAGGGAAAATCTTTAAGTCCCTGTCCGAATTTGAGACACACCGCAAGGGCGTCTCCCCTTCTGAGGGTTATTTTAAGGGTGTTGCCGTTTGCGCCCAGGGGGTGTACGGCATAAACGGTCATACCCATAAGGCCGAATATAGGCTCGGTATTTCCGCAGCCGTAGGGAGAAAGGCAAAGAGTGGCGTCGAGGGTGTTGAGGGTGGCTCCCAGGGGGTTTAACCTGCAATCAAGCGTAAGGGTGGAAACGGGCACGGTGGTCAGTGCCGCGGCATAACGGTTGATTTTTTCGGAAAATTCGGGGATTTTATCTTTCTCTATGCTAAGCCCCGCCGCCATTTTGTGTCCGCCAAGCTGTATGAGCGAGTCGGAGCAGCTTGAAAGCGCTTCGAAAAGGTCGAAGCCCTCAATGCTTCTGGCCGAGCCTCTGGCAACGTTTCCTTCGATCGACAGCACCGCCGTGGGCTTTCCGAACCTTTCGGTCAGCCGTGCGGCAACAATTCCAAGGACGCCGTTGTGCCACTGCTCGCCGAAAACGGTGATAAATCTGTTTTTATAAAGCTTTTGTTCAAGTATCTGTTTAACCGCACAGCTTGTTATCTCGCTTTCGGTTTCTCTTCGAAGAACGTTTTCGTCCAATATTTCCTTTGCCAGCTCGACCGCCTTTTTCCCGTCGGTTTCCGTTAGAAGCTCAAAGGCTCTCATGCTGTTGCCCATTCTTCCGGCGGCGTTGATACGGGGAGCGATGGTAAAGGCAATGTTTTGCTCGTCTATTTTCCTGTCCCCGATTGCCGTAAGCTCCACAAGGGAATTGAGTCCCACCCTTTTTCGGGCGTTAAGCACCTTCAGTCCCTCTTTGACCAGCATGCGGTTTTCCGAAACAAGGGGCACCATGTCGGCCACCGTTCCGAGTGCGGCAAGATCTCCGTATCTTTCGAGCATTTCCTCGCAGGGCACCCTTTCGAGGGCGCAGACCAGCATATAGGCAATTCCCACCCCCGCGTAATCTCTGAATTCGGTTTGGCATTGCGGCAGGTGGGCATCCACCACCGCCACGGCGTCGGGAAGCTTGTTTGACGGAAGATGGTGGTCGGTAACAACCGTATCTATGCCGAGGCTTTTTGCGTATTCTATTTCTTCGGCTGCCGAGATGCCGTTGTCCACCGTTACCATAAGGCTGACATTTTTCTTTTTAAGCTCGTCGATTATGTCGTTATGCAGGCCGTAGCCGCTTTCAAGGCGTTTGGGAATACTGCAAATCACATTATATCCGTTGTCCTTGAGATAGGTGTATAAAATTGCCGAAGCTGTCACTCCGTCAACATCATAATCTCCGCAAACCGCGACAATCTCGCCCTTTTGCTTTGCCTCTTCTATTCGTCCGACGGCATGCTCCATATCGGGAAGCTCAAAGGGGCTTGAAAAAACAAGCTCATCACTTAAAAATTCGTCGATTTCAACAGGATCGGTAATATCTCTCGCAAGTAATATGAGAGCCGCAAGAGGGTCGATCTGACACTCGTCGGCAAGCTCTTTGGCAAGGGCTTTATCGGCGTTTTTGACTATCCATTTTTTACGCGACAAGTCAACACCTCATATGTGATAAAATTTAGAGTTATTATATCACAAAATTGCCCGAATGTCTATAACCCAAAGCCCTTATAACCCGATTTTTTTAAAGAAAAGGAAAAAATCCCGCGCCGCAATACAATCAAAGCACGGGATTTGTGAATTAAGAATAAAAACCGGCAGGCAAGAGCCGCCCACTTTATTTTATGTCGAAAACGCCGTCCTCAAGACAGCTTTGCGCCGCAAGGGTTATTCCAAGACTTGCGCTGTGGAAGTTAAGCCCTCCCTGCATAAACACGGCAAAGGGCTCTCTGAGCGGCGCGTCGGCCGAAAGCTCGATTGAAGCGCCTAAATGGAAGGCTCCGGCGGCCATAATGACCTTGCAGTCGTATCCGGGCATGTCCGACGGCTCGGGGGTGACGAAGGAATCTATGGGGGCGCCCTTTTGCATGCCCTTACAGAAGGAAATGAGCGACCGCTCGTTTTCAAGACAAATTACCTGAATTATATCGGCTCGTTTTTCGGTGGGAGCGGGAGAAACCTCAAAGCCCAGGCGAGAGAAAAGCCCCGAAGCAAATGCAGCGGTTTTAAGAGCCTCTCCCGTGACATGGGGGGCGTTGAAAATGCCCATGAAAAGCTCCTTTGTATGGCCTAAGGTGGCGCCGAGCTCTTTACCCACACCGGGGGCATTAAGGCGGTTGGCACACTGCTCGATAAGATCGGCTCTTCCGGCGATATATCCTCCCGTGGGAGCGATACCGCCGCCGGGATTTTTGATAAGCGAGCCTGCGATAAGATCTGCACCCACCGCAAGAGGCTCTCTTTTTTCGACAAATTCTCCATAGCAGTTGTCGACCGCGATAACCGCCCTTTTATCGACCTCTTTAACCGCTTTAACTATGCCTTCAATGTCCGAAACAAAAAGCGACGGGCGCAGAGAGTAGCCTCTCGACCGCTGTATGTAGACCATTTTTACGCTACCCTTTTCAAGCCGCTGCTTAATTGCCTCAAGGTCGGGGCTGCCGTCGGCTTTAAGGTCGATTTGCTCATAATTTACGCCGAATTCCCGAAGAGAGCCCGAGGACTCCTTGATTCCGAAGGCGTACTGAATGGTGTCATAAGGCGTGCCGGTTACGCAAAGCACCGTATCTCCCGGGCGCAGAACGCCGAAAAGCATCACCGTAAGGGTATGGGTTCCCGAAACGAAATTGTGGCGTATAAGGGCGTCATCGGCTCCCACGGCATCTGCAAAGACCCTTTCGAGGGTCTCCCTTCCCCTGTCGTCATATCCGTATCCCGTAGAGGCGGCAAAATGTGATTCGCTGACCCCGTTCTTGATAAAGGCCGAAAGCATTTTCTGCTGGTTGTATTCGGTCGTTGCGTCTATCTGTTCAAAAATCGATTTAAGACCGTCCCTGACCTCCTTGCCAAGGCATTCAAGTCTATCGTCTATTTTAAAAAAGTCGTTCATGTCAATTCTCCGAAACTCAGTATTTTTCTTTAAAAATCAGTTGTGTGTTGCGCTGAAAATCCGTTTGCTGAGGCTTTTATTTATGTGATGCTTACAGCGTGATTTTAGGAAATTTCAATCCGCAATGAAAGCGGGGAATTTTTCCCCCTAATGTTCCTGCCTGCCAAGGGCGGTCAAGAGCCTTATGCAATCGGTCACATCGTTTTTGCAGGCCGCTTCCCTTCCCGAAAAGAGATTTCTGACGGCAAGAAGTATGCTCATCACCCTGACGCCGCCTCCCGCCGTCTGAATAACTCCCGCACAGCCGGGGGTTTGGCGGTTTTCAAGGGGCTGAATGCCGATGTGCTCCTGCTCGGCCGCCGAAAAGGCTTTTTTGCAAAGGCGCTCGTCAAAAATCACGCTGCCGTTTTTAAAGGGAACGACCGCTCCCCTTCCGACCGTACAGCCCGCCTTTTCGGGCGCTCCGCCGTAGTCAAAGCTTTCGGCGGCGTCAAGCACAACGGCACTTTGATAATTTCCCGAAAAGGCCGCCGCCCTTGCTCCGACGAAGGAGGCCTCGTTTTTGACCGCAAAAAGGAAATCTCCGCATATGTCGGTGTCGTTTAAAATGCATATTAAAGCGGCACAGGAAAAGAGCCTGCCGAGTCCCTTGCCGCAGAAAAACCCGTCGCCGAATTCCTTAAACTCTCCGTCAAAAACAGCCGTGTCGCCGTAGCCCACATGCTCGGCTGCTTCTTTTTTATCCCCGGCGCCGATGTCTATGCACATATCCTTGGCTTCGGGGATTTTGCTCAGCTCGTCCCCCGAAAGAAGATGGGGCGGAACGCATTCGATAACCCCGAGGGTCTTTTCAAATCTCACCCTTTTTCCCAAAAGGGCTGTCGGGGGAATGCTCCCCACCCTGTCGAATTTTATCCGTCCGCTGTCGGTAAATGATGTGGCGATAATGCAGGGCTCGTCCATGTGCGCCGCAAAAAGCGTGCCCTTATGCGGCTGTCTCGAAAAAATGAGGTTGCCTATTTTATCCTGCCTGAAGGAAACGTTTTCGGCGGTCACAAGCTCGGTTATTTTTGCCGCAAAGGCCTGCTCATAACCTGCGGGAGAGTCGATTTTCGACAGCTCTTTTATAACATTCATAAAGTCGGTCATCTCATTATCCCTCCCGAATAAACATAGTCGAAAATCAGGTCGGCGGTGGTTTCGATGTCCGAAAAGCTGACCGTTTCGACGGGCGTGTGCATGCTCCTGAGGGGAATGGAAATAAGGCCGCAGGGCACTCCCGAAAGGGTTGAAAAGATGTTGTCGGCGTTGGTGTATGTGCGCCCGCCGCACACATCACTCATGTAATCGATGTTTTTTTCCTTTGCAATGCCGCAAAGCTTTTTTGTTATTTTAGATGAAAGTATCGGAGAAAAGCCTATCTGCGGCCCCTTGCCGAGCTTTTGGCACTTGTCGGCCTCTACTCCAACATTGTCGCCGAAGCCCACATCTACGGCCAGCGCCTCGTCGGGACAAAGTGCAAAGCTGCCGGTTTGCGCTCCAATTCCGCCGATCTCCTCAAACTGGCTGAAAAGGAACTGCACGGTAACGGGCAATTCTCCCGCCGCCTTTAGCTTTTGCGCCGCAAGAAGAAGGGCTGCCACCCCTGCCCTGTCGTCGAGAGATTTTGCGGTTATGCAGCCGTTTAAAAGCGTTTTCGGGGCTTGGTTAAATACCACCCTGTCCCCGGGCTTTACCCGCTTTTCGGCCTCTTTTCCGTTAAATCCGATGTCTATTTTAAGCTTGTCGACGGCGGGGGCTTTTTTGTCGTCGGTTTCAAATTTGCAAACCACCCCGTAAAGAGCATTTGCACCAAGCACCGTAACCTCGGCGCCCGAAAGGGGGCGGATGTCGGGACCGCCGAATTTGTCGACATGCAAAAATCCGTCCTTATCAATTGAGGTAACGATAAAATGCACCTCGTCGATATGGGCGTCAAGAAGAATGCTGTAATCGCTCTTTCCTTTCATAATACCGTAGATATTTCCGAGAGGAGAGTCCTTGACCTCGGCAAATTCCGAAAGGGCGCTTTTGACCGCTTCAAAGGCCTCGCCGCCGGATTTGCGGCAAAGCTCGGGTAAAAAATTCTTTATATCCATATATTCTCCTGATTTTTTGATAAAAATTAAAGACAACACGACCGTTATGCCGATAAAACAACCGTTTAAAGGACGGTATAACGATTTGGTATTACAACGGAATGCTCTCGCCGCGGGTTGCCGTATTAAGCGGCTGCACAAAAAAGGCGGGCGGCAGAGCAAAATTTAAAGCTCGTTTACAAGCTTCTTAAAATAATTTCCCCTAACGGCGAAGTTCGGAAATGCGTCGAAGCTGGCGCAGGCGGGCGAAAGAGAGATGATGTCCCCTGCTTTTGCCCTGCTTCTCGCCGCCTCAACGGCTTCCTTTATATCCTTTACCCTGACGATCTCAAGGCCGCTTTTCTCAAAGCCCTCCTGCTTTCTGACGCAGGCCTCGATGGCGTCGGCGGTCGCCCCGGTTAAAATGAGCAGCTTGATGTTGGTTATGGCCTTTTCGGCAAAGGGGTCGAAGGGAATGTGCTTATCGTATCCTCCGGCGATTATAATAAGCTTTCGGTCGAAGGAATTAAGCCCCGCAATGGCGCGGGTGGGGCTTGTGGCAATGGAATCGTTGTACCATTTTACCCCGTCAAGCTCTCTTACAAATTCAATGCGATGCTCTACCCCGCCGAAATTTTTTGCCACTTCAACGATGCTCTGCGTATCGACAAAGCCCCAAACGGCCGATATTGCCGCAAGGTAATTCTGGACATTGTGCTGTCCGGGAATTCTGATGTCCGATTTGTTCATTATAAAGGTATTATTGCCCTTTTCGGCAAAATAAATATCGCCCTTTTTATCGCAAAATGCGCCGTTTTCAATTTCGTGTTCATCGCTGAAGAACAGACAGCTTCCCTTAACATCCTTTGCAAAGCCTCTTGTTATGTCGTTTTCGAAATTGAGGGTGGTACGGCTGTTTTTTTGCTGATATAAAAGAATGTTGCGCTTGGCGTCGATATATTCCTGCATATCCTTGTGTATGTCGAGATGATTTGGCGCAACATTTGTCACAACGGCCGAGAAAGGCCATTTTTTCATGGAAATGAGCTGGAAGGAGGAAAGCTCTGCCACGACAAAATCGTCCTCATTAATGTCGTCCGCCTTGTCGAGAAGGGGCGTTCCGATGTTACCGCCGAGAAAGACCCTTTTGCCGGTGGCCTTTAAAAGCTCGGAAATAATGGTGGTGGTGGTGGTTTTTCCGTCCGAGCCGGTCACGGCAAAAATCTTTGCGGGGCAAAGGTCAAAAAACTCCTCCATTTCGGAGGTCACCCTTTTACCCTGCTCTCTCGCCCTGACAAGCTGAGGGGTGTTAAAGGGCAGCCCGGGGGTGCGAAAAACAATGTCTTCGGTAATTCCGTCGAGATAATTTTCTCCCAAAATCAGCTTTACGCCCAAGGCTTTAAGCTCGTCTGCCCTCTCTCCCAGCTTTTGCCCGTCCCTTTTGTCTCTGGCCGAAACGCTTATGCCCATTTTTGCAAGCTTTATTATCATGGGCGTGTTGCTTACGCCTATTCCGCAAAATGTCACGGTTTTATTTTTAAGGTCGTTGTAATAATTTTCAAGCGAAGTTTTCAAAGTATTTACCCCCATATTATAGGCCGAGCACCGTCGGCTCATAAAAGCAATATCGCGGCGCGGCTCCTGTACGGTACAGTGCGGTACAGTACGGTAAAAAGTCCGATTTGTCGGGAAAACCGACACCGCACATTATCTGCAAATAAACATTATACTATCATTCAGGGAAAATTTCAACACAAAAGACACAAAAGAAAATGAGCCTCCGAAAAACGAAAGCTCATTAAAATTCCGTGATATTTTACATCATGCCAGCAACTTCGTCTGCGAAATTGTCCTCTTTCTTTTCAAGTCCCTCGCCCTTTTCAAAGCGGACGAAATCGACAATTTTAATGTCTCCGCCGATCTTCTTTGCGACGGTGTCGAGGTATTTGGAAACGCTCATGCTGGAATCCTTAACGAATTCCTGATCGAGCAGACAATTTTCCTTAAAGAACTTGTTGAGACGGCCGGTAGCCATTTTTTCGATGATGGCGTCGGGCTTGTTGGCGCTCTTGGGATCGTTTTTGATCTGTACCGTGATGATTTCCTTTTCCTGAGCAATTCTGTCGGCGGGAACGGTGTCCTCCGAAAGGAAAGGAACATTAAGAGCGGCAATCTGCATGGCCACATCCTTTGCAGCCTCTTTGAACTCGGGATTTGCGGCAACCTCATCGGTAACATCGAATTTAACCATAACGCCGATTCTGCCGCCGCCGTGGATATAGGAAACAACGGGGCCTTCGTATTTAAC
>CAKSPR010000023.1 GCA_934486455.1 uncultured Eubacteriales bacterium | reverse complement strand
CCCTGTCGGTGTCGCCGTACAAAATAAGGGGTGTTTTCTTTTCGGTGAATTCCATGGAGGAAAACCAGAAGTTTGCCGCCTTTTGCCCCGAAGCATTTTTCCAAACAAAGCTTATGGTGTCAATGTCGGACAAATCCACCGTTTTGTCGGTACATACAAGCTTTTTAAGGTCGAGATTGATCCTTTGCCGATCGCCGTATATGTCGTAATATTTAAGGGTTATCTTATAGCCGCCCTCCTTGCCGCCGGAGGTTAAAATCACTTCAAGGGTGTCTTTTTTGCGGTCGGTCATAACATACGGAACCGAACAGCTCATTTCAAGGGACAGCTTGCCGTATTTCGAAGCGTCAACGGCTTCGTCGAGATTAAAGGTCATTTTTCCCATATCGGTGCACTTTTCGTTTATCATAGCGATGCAGTAGCCGCTTTTGCCGTTACCGTCGGTATCCTTTAAAATCGAAAGCTCGGTACCGCCCTCGGCCGAAAATCCCGTGAGCGCCGTACCGTCCGAAATGACAAGGCCGTTTTCGGTTTCGGCGGGAACAACGGGAGAGTTGGTGAATTTAACTCCGCCGACGGCAAAATCAACGCCCGATCCGTTTGAAACATTAAACCATGTAAACCGCATGCGGCGGATGTTTGTCCAGTCGCCGCTGTCGACCGCCTTGGCAATGTCGCTTCTTTTAAAGGTCAGCTCGTTCCAGCCCTTTTTGATTTGAGATGCGGGAATGCTTAAATTATAGCCGTCCTGAGAGGAATTGTCAGAGATAAAGTTAATCTGGAAATAATCGTCCTGTCGATCGGTAAGGGAGGAATAATCCTCCGAGCACCATAAGTCGACGGCGACAGTGTTGTACTTTGCGGCCGAAGCGCAGGCCGTTCCCGAATATTTAAGCATGGCCATGGAGCCGACGGAGGCGGGCTGATCGTTGCAATGCTCGGGATTTGAAATTAAAAGCCCCTGCTTTGAATCCTTCTCCTTGACCGACAGCGTCGTTCCAAGCTCTCCCCAAAAGCCGTCGGCGGAGGCCCCTTCTGTCAGGTAAAGGTCGCCGTCCCTTTCGACGGGCGCGGCGGTAGAGGTGGAGGAAATAAGGCAGTACCAGTCGACATGCATTCTTGAATTGCCCGAAACATTAAGCTGCTCGGGAGGGAGCCACGCCACGCCGTTTCCGGTGTTGCCGCTGACGGTCGGGGCAGAGTCGAGCACCAAAAAGCGGTCGGTCGTGCTGTTATATTCGGCCAAAACGATGAAATGGCCGTATGCCACATGGGCTATGGCCACATTGCCGTATTCGGAAAGATGCCTTTTCAGGCCCGCGGAATATATGTTGTCCCACACATTGGCGCTTGGCACGGTGATGTTGTATTTTTCGCCGAATTTTGCCTCAAGTCTCGGATAAACGACCGTGCGGTCGGTTCCGCCGTCGGGTCCCCATGTTCCGTTAAATCCGTTGATGTCGTGAGCCCATGTTGCGATTTCGTCAATAGCGGCACCCACATCGTCTATTTCATTAAGGTAGTTAAAGGCATTAACGGTCGAAAGAATTCCGCAGCCCGTTCCGGCAATGGTACCCTTTCCGTATACCCAATTTCCCCAGCGGGAATCATACTGACTGTATGCCACCGTATCGGCGCTCGCCGAAAGCCCGAAGGAGGCGGGAAGCAGGCAAAAGGCCATACAAAAAACGATGATCAGCGAGGTAATTCTTTTAAATGAAGTTTTTCTTGTCACGGTATCATTCCCGACCTTTCAGGTTTTTAAGCTTTTTTTGTATTCTTATGTCTTTTCCGCAAAATTGCTCCCATTTAAAGCAGCCGACAATGCGGGAAAAAATTCGCTCGCCGTATCGTTTTTCAAGCTCGTCCATGTCGAGATTGGTGCTTATAACGGTGGGCAGGGAAGCGATAATGCGGCTGTTGATTATGTTGTAAAGGGCAGAAGATGTAAACTGGGTGGAAAACTCCGCTCCGAGGTCGTCCAGCACGCAAAGGTCACAGGAGATGAGACTTTCGGCCGTGTCGTTGTCGCTTCGGCCGAAGCTGTCCTTTTCGATGGAATAAAGAAAGTTTTGAGCCGAGTTATACATAACGGTCAGCCCCTTTTCGGCCGCCGCCTTTACAATCGAAAGGGAAAGGTGAGTCTTACCCAGTCCCGTTCCTCCCGAAAAAATCAAATTTCCGCTGTGGGGAAGGGAGTTTGAAAATTCCTTGCAGACCGAAAGAATTCTTTCCATGTTTTTTTTGTCCTCTCCTTCGTAAAAGTCGAGGGAAAATTCCTCAAATCCGCATTGCTCGAGAGGAATATTGCTGCAAAACTCGGAATATTTCATGTTTTTTCTGAGTCTTTTCAGACAGTCGCATTCCTCGCCGTTTTCTTTAAGTCCTCCGTCGTTGCATTTTTTGCAAAAGTAATCGGGGTATATATATTTTTCGTCAAAGCCCAGCTTTAAGGCGATTTGAGATTCGTTTTTAAGGCAGGCTTTAAGCTCGCTTCTGAGCTTTTCTATTTTTTTGTCATCTGCTCTGGCAATGACCGCCTTTATGAGATCGGTTGAAAGGACACGGTATCTTTCTTCGTTTTGCTTAAATTCCGCCGATGCCGCAGACAGCTCCTCGCGGTGCCTTTTGGCAGTGTTTTCTGCATATTCCTTCCTTCTGCGGATCTCCTTTTTTGCGTTTTGATTTATGGTTCTGTAATGGGTCATTCGTCATCCTCATTCTTTGAGGAAAGCAGCCGCTTTACCTCATCCATGTCATATGATTTTGTGCTTTTCTTTTGCTCTTTTGTCTTTGCGGCGGCTGTTTTACCGGCTTTTTCGGGAATATCCTCGGGTCTTGTAATTCCGCCGTCGTGCCAGGAGGCAAGAATTCTGTTCATGTAGCTCAGGCTCATTTTTCCCGTATTGTCGGCACAGATGTCATATGCCGCCTTTATCATTTTCATGCTGAAGCGCCATTCTCTGAGCCATCTTGTGGCGTAGGTCTGTTCGTTTTTGGAGGGAACGGGACGGTCGATTCCGAAGGCGGAGGACAGCTTTTTCCATTCCCGACGGCTTTTTTCAAGCTCGATAATGTGCTTCTCGGCCTTGGCAACCGTATCTATGCCTTCCTTCAGCCACGAAAGGGCGGTAGCCTCTATGTATCTTATGTTGTTTTTACCTATGGCCGAGGTGTATTCCAGCAGCATTATTATAACCTCGCAGCTCATCCCCTCACCGTCGTGAAGCCACACAAGGCCGGTCATTTCGGCATTTGAAAGGGTGCGGCCGAGCTTTTTTTGCCCCTCGCTTAAAAGAAAGGCGATCTCCTCCGATTCGGCGGCTCTTTTGGCAATTTCATATCTTGAAATTTTTTTGGCGGCGGGTCTTTCGGCCTTTTTAAGGGGTGCTTTTTGCCATGCGGGATTTTCGTCCGTTTTGGAAATGTCTTGACCGCCGTCGGAGTCCGAATTGCGATTGTTTAAAAAAACGGGGGAGGAAACTGCCGTTTTCTCTCCCGATGCCGTCTTTTCGAAATCGTCCTGTAACGGGAGAGATGAGGCGTTATCCGCCGCGGCTTTTCCGTTTTGAAAACCGTTTAAGGGAAGGGAGCTTTCGGTGTCAGAGACAATGCCGTTTATGATCCAATATTGCATGGCGTCGGCAATGTCGGCTTTGCCAAGTCCCGTGTCGGCCGATATTTCCTCGGTGCTTTCACAAATTCCTCCACGGCAAAAAAGCCAGAGCAACACCTTTAGTTGAGCCGCTCCGGCAAGTTTGATATGCTTTTTTACAACACTTTTCGGAAAGACGAAAACATCCGAATAAGCGGAAGGCTCTATCCTGTAACCCATTTGTCGTCCCTTTTATTCGATGTTGCTGTACTGTCTTTCTTTAAGAGCCTCGGCCTTTTTGATAAGCTCAAGCTTGTTTCCTTCGTCAAGCTGTCTGAATAAAAGAAGAAGATCCTTCTCGGCTCCTTCGAGTGTGGCCGAGCTGAGAGGCTTTTCGCCCGAAAGGTATCCCGGGTTATAAGTGGTCGAACTAAGATGGTCGGAGCCTTTTTCGGTGTCGAGCAGATCAAAGATCGCAACATTGAAAAGCTTTGCGATGTTTGAAAGCATATTTATGCTCGGGATTGTTTTTCCAAGCTCATAGTAGGAATAGGTCGAACGATCTATTCCGAGAGCAGCGGAAACCTGCGTTTGGGTAAAATTGTTCTTTGACCGATAGTATTTTAATTTCTCATTAATTGCCATAAGCTCACCGTCCTACTTTACTATTATAATCGCCAAACCCTCTTATGTCAAACTAAAAAACACAAAAAAAGAAAAATAAATCATTATCAGGCGGTTTTTTTGCGAAAAAGCCCGTTTTTATGCGGTTATAAAAAATAAAATGCCGTCCGTTTTGAATATAATTTCGTAAAAACCCCGGCTTATAAATATAAATATTGTGAATAAAAAATAAAATGGTAAAAAACACTTGAAAAAATCACACCTTTGTGATAGAATATGAAAGCATTCATTTTCCGCCGTGTCCTGCGGCGAGATTTAGTGTGCAAACATTAAAAAGAACGGTCCAATGCCTCGCGGAAAAATCGCTTTGTTAAAAGGTAAGAACGCTCGAAAATAACAGGAGGAAATAAAAATGGACGCACTCAAAAAATTGACAGAGGGACAGCTTAAAGCCGAAGCCCCCGAGATTGTTATCGGTAACACCGTTAAGGTGCATGTTAACATCAAGGAAGGCGACAGAGAGAGAATTCAGGTATTTGAGGGAACCATCATCGCAAGAAACGGCTCGGGCATTGCCGAGACCTTTACCGTTCGCCGCGTTTCTTACGGCGTAGGTGTGGAGAGAGTTTTCCCCGTACATTCTCCCAATGTTGTTAAGGTTGAGACCACCCGTAACGGTCGTGTCCGCCGTAGCAAGCTTTATTATCTGCGTGATCGCGTCGGTAAGGCGGCAAAGGTAAAAGAGCAGGTAAGATAAGCTTTTTGTCCTTTCTACGCCAACTGCTTTGTCAAAAAACCTGCGGTGATGCCTTTTTGCACCTCGCAGGTTTTCTTCGTTTTTAACTTTTTTATCATTCGGCGGGTCGATATGCGCGCGGCGCGGACGGCCCTTCTCCCGACGGTTTTTGCCGGCAGGATAAAAAGCGGGGTGCGGATTGATAAAATTTTTCCCACAACTTACTTAAAGGACTGATATACATGTCGGATAAAAACGAAAATAAGGCCAAAAAAAGCGGCCGCGAAATAATCGAATGGGCGGACTCGGTAGCCATATCGGTGCTTTGCGTCGTGCTGCTTTTTACATTTGTTTTCCGTATGGTGGGAGTAAAGGGAACCTCCATGCAGGACACCCTCCAATCGGGAGACAAGGTTATCATATATAACCTGTTCTATACCCCGAAGGCCGGGGACATCGTTGTTATTTCCCGTGCCGATCTTATAGAAGGGGACGGAAATGTCGCCGAGCCGATAATTAAAAGGGTCATTGCCACCGAGGGTCAGACCATTTACTTTGATTTTGACAGCGGTGCCGTTTATGTGGACGGCCAAAAGCTTGACGAGCCATATATTAAGGATAAAACCATTCCCGGCAGAATACCCATGGATAACCCCTACACCGTGCCTGCGGGGCATGTTTTTGTAATGGGAGACCACCGCTCGGTTTCAAAGGACAGCCGTACTGCCGAGGTGGGTGCCATCGACACAAGATACATTCTCGGAAAGGCGGTATTCCGTCTGTTTCCCGCAAATGAGGCAGGTGTTATTTCATAATGAGCGAGCCTGTTTCCATTCAGTGGTTTCCCGGGCACATGGCCAAAACCCGCCGTCTGATGACCGAAAGCTTACCCCTTATCGACGGTGTGGCCGAAATAATCGACGCCAGAATTCCCATATCCAGCCGCAATCCCGAGCTTGACGCAATTATAAAGGACAAGCCCCGCATCGTGCTCATGAACAAGGCCGACATTGCCGACGAAAGCGCCAACAAAAAATGGATAGCATTTTTTAAGGCTCGCGGAACAGAGGCTCTGCCGGTGGATTGCAAAACCGGCAAGGGACTTTCGGGATTTTCCGATAAGGTCAACGCCGTTATGGGCGACCGACTTAAAAAATTTAAGGAAAAGGGCATGACCGGAAGGACCCTTCGCCTTATGGTGGTGGGAATACCCAATGTGGGTAAATCCTCCTTCATAAACCGCATGGCGAAATCGGGCAAGGCAAAGGTTGCCGACCGCCCCGGCGTTACGAGAGGAACCCAGTGGTTTTCCATCGGAAAGGGCATCGAGCTTATGGATACGGCAGGCGTTCTTTGGCCGAAATTCGACGACCCCGCAGTTGGTGAACGCCTTGCTTTTACCGGCGCCGTTAAGGATGTTGTGGCCGATACCGAGCTTCTTTCCGTGCGGCTTCTCGAGCTTATGAACAAGCACCACGCGGAAAATCTCGAGCAAAGATATAAAATAACCCTTTCGCCCGACATGCAGGGCTTTGAAATTCTTGAACAAATAGGAAGAAAAAGAGGAATGCTCATTTCCGGCGGAGAGGTGGACACCGAGCGCGCCTCGGTCACCGTTCTCGACGAATTCAGAGGCGGAAAGCTCGGCAGAATAACCCTCGAGCTTCCGGAGGATGCATAATGGTCGGATTTGAATACGAACGGGAGGCAGCGGCACAGGGCTTTAAATCGGTATGCGGTATCGACGAAGCGGGACGGGGACCCCTTGCGGGGCCGGTTTTTGCCGCCGCGGTAATACTGCCCGACGGCATTGAGATCGAAGGCCTTAACGATTCCAAGAAGCTTTCGGAAAAAAAGCGAGAAGCTCTTTTTGACATAATAATCGAAAAGGCGGTAAGCTATTCGGTGGCCTTTGCCGACCACAAAGAGATCGACGAAATAAATATTTTAAACGCCACCTTTCTCGCCATGAAAAGGGCGGTCGAGGGACTCGGCGTGCCGGCGGATTTCGCTCTTGTGGACGGAAACCGTCAGCCGAAGGATTTTTCTATCCCTTGTCAGACAATAATCAAAGGAGACGGAATATCGGCCTCCGTAGCGGCGGCCTCCGTTCTTGCAAAGGTCAGCCGTGACAGGGTCATGGTAAAGGCCGACGGGATATATCCCGAATATATGTTTGCAAAACACAAGGGATACGGAACGGCGCTGCACCGCGAGCTTTTAAACAAATACGGCCCCTGCCCGATACACAGGCTTACTTTTTTGAAAAAGGTGCTCAAATGATTTACACACCGCAGATGAGGGGCAAAATGGGCGAGCTTGCGGCGGCAAGAGCCTTGAGAGACGAGGGCTACGAGATAATCGACGCAAACTTCAGAACAAAGCCGGGCGAGATCGACATCATCGCTTATAAAGACGGAGTGGTGGCATTCTGTGAGGTCAAGACCCGTGAAAACGACATCCACGGAAAACCCGCAGAGTATGTCACCTACTCAAAACGGCGAAAGCTTATTATTGCCGCCGTACAGTTTATGAAGGCCTATAAAATCAAAAATAAAATGCGCTTTGATGTGTTAGAGGTGCATATACCGAGAAACAAGGATTATAAATCGGCAAAGGTACATCACATCGTTTCGGCGTTTACGGGGGACGAGACCCCATTCAATTTCATTCAAGGGAGATAAAGCATATGAACTATAACAGCACGAGAAACAGCAAGGTATTTGTTTCGTCTGCCGAGGCTATTGCAAAGGGCATTTCCGAGGACGGCGGACTTTTCGTTCCCGAAAGCATACCCTCGCTTTCGGCCGAGGATTTTGAAAAGCTGGGAGATATGGACTACATCGACGCGGCGGTATTTGTGCTTAAAAAATACCTGACCGATTATACCGAGGAAGAGCTTTACGATTGCGCGCAGGGCGCTTACAGCGGCACCTTTGAGTATGAAGAGCCGGCTCCTCTTGCCGAGCTTTGCCCCGGCGTTTTTATGCTTGAGCTTTGGCACGGTCCCACCTGCGCCTTTAAGGACCTTGCGCTTCAGATACTTCCCTTCCTGCTTACCAAGGCTTCGCAAAAGACCGCCAAGGGAGAGACCAAGGTCATTCTCGTGGCTACCTCGGGAGATACCGGGAAGGCCGCTCTTGAAGGCTTTGCCGATGTTGAGGGGGTAAAAATACTCGTCTTTTATCCCGAGGACGGAGTAAGCCCCGTGCAAAAGCTCCAGATGATCACCCAAAGCGGAGACAATGTGGGAGTTTGCGCCATTAAGGGCAACTTCGACGACGCTCAGAGCGGGGTAAAACACATCTTTACCGATAAGGTAATTGCGGCAAAGCTCAAGGAACACAACATGTCTTTTTCCAGCGCAAACTCCATAAACTGGGGTCGCCTTGTTCCGCAGATAGTTTATTATGTATATTCCTATGCCACCCTTCTCCACAACGGCGATCTCGCAAAGGACGACGGGTTTAATGCGGTCGTTCCCACCGGTAACTTCGGAAACATTCTTGCGGCATATTACGCCAAAAAAATGGGCGTGCCCATAAAGAAGCTTATATGCGCTTCAAACAAAAACAACATTCTCACCGATTTTATCAAAACCGGAGTTTACGATCGCAACCGCAGGTTTTATACCACCCTTTCGCCCTCCATGGACATTCTCATTTCCAGTAATCTCGAGCGTCTTTTATACGACCTTTCGGGCAAGGACGACGAGATTGTAAGCGACCTTATGAAACAGCTTTCGGAAAACGGGAAATACACGGTAAACGACGAGATGAAGCAAAAAATAAGCGAGCTTTTCTATGCCGGCTGCGCCGACGACGACCTCACCAAAAAGGAAATCAAAAAGCAGTTTGAGCAAAACGATTATCTTGCCGATCCCCATACCGCCGTTGCGCTGAGCGTTTACGACGATTATGTTGAAAAGACTGGGGACGATACCCTGACCGTTATCGCGTCCACCGCCAGCCCCTTTAAATTTTCCCACGGAGTATATGAGGCGGTCACCGGCGAATGCAGTGATGAAAGCGAATTTGAGCTTATCGAAAAGCTGGCAGAAAAAACGAATTGCGAGGTTCCCGCTCCTCTTGCATCTCTCAAGGACAAGAAACCCCGCTTTAACGATTGCTGCGAAAAGACCCAAATGGAAAAGGTCGTATTCGATATGCTCGGTATTAAATAATTACAAGGTCTTTAGGCGTCAGTTCTGAGGCTTAAAGGTAGCGCAGGAGGTATCCTGGCAGCAGCATGCGCTGTGAGGACCCACATCAACGGTCTTTGCGGTGCAGGTTGTTTCGCCGCTGTGGTAAACGCAGTTTTGTACATTACAGCATATTTTCTTGTCGCAGGTTTTATTATTGTCGTGCATTTGATTTTCCACCTTTCGTTTTTTCGGCGTTTTTAAACACCGTGTCAATATTATTTGCAGACAAAAGGATTTTATTATCATTTTTAAAGAATATTAAAGAAAACAGGGAAAACCGAAAATGTCAGTTTTTACAATTTCAGATCTTCATCTTGCCATCGGCGAGCCTGACAAGACCATGGAAATATTCCGCGGCTGGGAAAACTATATCGAGAGGATCGAAAAAAATTGGAACGCCGTGGTCGGAAATGACGATACCGTGGTGGTTTCCGGAGACGTTTCATGGGCCATGAAAATTAAGGATCTTGCCCCCGATTTTTCCTTTCTCGACCGCCTTAAAGGCGAAAAACTGATTGTTAAGGGAAATCATGACCTTTGGTGGGACACGGCAAGCAAATTCGAAAGATTTGTCACCGAAAAAAGCTTCTCCACATTAAAGCTTTTGCACAACAACTTTTTCGAGAGGTGCGGCGTTGCGCTTTGCGGAACGAGAGGCTGGTTTTTCGAGGAGGGAAGCGGAGACGAAAAGATCCTTAAACGGGAGGTCGGACGGCTTGAGCGCTCGCTCGGTCTTGCGGCTCAAAGCGGTCTCGAGATTCTTGTCTTTTTGCACTATCCGCCCATTTTCAGCGACATCGAATGCACCGTAATAACCGACCTTTTAAAGAAATATAATGTTAAGCGGTGCTTTTACGGGCATATACACGGATCGGGTCTTCATCACGCCTTTACGGGTGAAAGAGACGGCATATATTACCGTCTTGTGGCCGCCGATTCAAACGATTTTACACCCGTTTTAGTTAAAAAAGGCTAAAAAGCAGGGAAAAAACAAAAAATTTCTTATTTTTTATACGGAAATTAAAAAACACTATGGAAATTCTTTCATAGATGTGTTATATTTATATGATGAAAGAAATCCATCAGACGGAGGAAATAAAAATGAAACTTAAATCGACAAACAATGTGGAAACAAACCGCTATGAGCTGGAAATTGTTATCGACGGCAAGGAATATACCGACGCTGTCGACAAGGCCACCAAAAAGGGCCTTGCTAAAATAACAGTTCCCGGCTTCAGAAAGGGTCATGCGCCCAAGGCAATGGTGCTTAAAATGTTCGGCGCCGATATGTTCTATCAGGACGCCCTTGAGGAGCTTTATCCCAAGGCTGTGGACGACGCTATCGAGGCATCGGGTCTTGAGCTTGCCGACCAGAAGGTGGATTTCGAGCTTGTTTCTCTTGACGACAAGGGAGCCGACTTTAAAATCAAGGTTACCACCAAGCCCGAGGTTAAGCTCGGAAAGTACAAGGGCCTGAAGGTTGAGCGCACCATCGTATCGGTTTCCGAGGATGAGATTGCCCGCGAGATCGACGCTCTTAAAGAGAAAAACGCCCGCATAGTTACCGTTACCGACAGAGAGGCCAAGGACGGCGACATCACCGTTATCGATTTTGAAGGTTTTACAGACGGCAAGGCCTTTGAAGGCGGAAAGGGCGAAAATTACGAACTGACACTCGGCTCGGGCACATTTATCCCCGGCTTTGAGGATCAGATCGTAGGCCGAAAGATCGACGAGGAATTTGATGTTAACGTAACCTTCCCCAAGGAATATCAGGCCGAGGAGCTTGCCGGCAAAGAAGCGGTGTTTAAGGTTAAGCTCCACGAGATAAAAACCAAGGAATATCCCGAGGTTGACGATGAGTTTGCCAAGGATGTCAGCGAATTTGACACTGTCGACGAGCTTAAAAAGGACATCGAAAGCAAGATCCTCGAGCAGAAGAACAGCAGGGAAGACGCCCTTGTGGAAAACAACCTTCTCGAGCAGATTGTTGACGACATGACCGTTGAGGTTCCCGATTGCATGATCGAAAACCGCATCGACGAAAATGTTGAGGATTTCAGCCGCCGTCTTCAGTATCAGGGTATGGACATAAAAATGTACCTGCAGTATACCGGCATGGACGAGGAGGGCTTCAGAAAGACCTTCCGCGAGTCGGCCGAAAAGCAGGTCAAGATCCGTCTTGCACTTGAGGCTGTGGCCAAGGCCGAAAACCTTACCGCCTCTGAGGAGGAGCTTGAGGAAGAATACAAGAAGATTGCCGACATGTACAAGATCGACGTTGCCCAGGTCAAGGCCGCCATTCCTCAGAAGGGACTTGAGTCCGACATAACCGCCAACAAGGCTATCGATGTCATTAAGTCCTCGGCCGAAATCGAGAATGTCGAAAACAAGGCCGCAAAGGATGCCGAAAAGAAACCCGCAGCCAAGAAGGCTACCGCCAAGAAGACGACCGCAAAGAAGGCCGAGGGTGAAAAGGAAGAAAAAGCAGCCGAGAAGAAGCCTGCCGCCAAGAAGGCTCCCGCCAAGAAGACAACCGCCAAGAAGACCGAGGACGGCGAAAAGGCAGCCGAGAAAAAGCCTGCCGCCAAAAAGGCTCCTGCCAAAAAGCCCGCCGCCAAAAAGACAACCGAGAAAAAAGAATCAGCCGAATAATCAACCATAAAATACCAATAATTACTACGAGGTGATTTTTAATGAGCTTAGTACCCTATGTTGTGGAACAGACAAGCAAGGGAGAGCGCTCCTACGACATCTTTTCGAGACTTCTCGACGACAGAATAATCGTTTTGTCCGACGAGGTTAACGACGCTACCGCCAGCCTTGTCATTGCCCAGCTCCTTTATCTCGAGGGCAAGGACGCCGAAAAGGATATTAACCTTTACATCAATTCTCCCGGCGGGTCGGTTACGGCCGGACTTGCCATTTACGACACCATGCAGTACATCAAATCCGATGTTTCGACCATTTGCATGGGTATGGCGGCAAGCATGGGAGCATTTCTCCTTTCGTCGGGACAAAAGGGAAAGAGATTTGCCCTTCCCAACGCCGAAATCATGATTCACCAACCCCTGGGCGGCGCAAAGGGTCAGGCAACCGAAATTCTCATCGCCGCCGACCACATTAAAAGAACGAGAGAAAATCTTAACCGAATTCTTGCCGAAAACACCGGAAAACCCCTTGAACAGATAGAAAAAGATACCGACAGGGATAACTTTATGACTGCGGAGGAAGCAATGAATTACGGCCTTGTTGACAAGGTGATAACTAAAAGATAAAACGGAGAAAACCTGAATTATGCCTAATGATACCAAAGGAAAAAATGTCCGTTGCTCTTTTTGCGGAAAAACTCAGGATATGGTCAGAGTTATGTTCGGCCGTGCCGGAGCGTATATCTGCGACGAGTGCGTAGGTCTTTGCAACGATACCCTTGAGGAACAGAATGTGGTTACCGCCCGTCCCAAAAAGGCGGACAAAAAGGCAGAGTCGGAAAAGCCGATTTTAAAGCCCAAGGAGATAAAGCAAAAGCTTGACGAATATGTCATAGGCCAGGACGAGGCAAAGCGGGCTCTTTCGGTGGCGGTTTACAACCACTACAAGCGCACCGGGTTCGACAGTGAAAACGATGTTGAGCTTCAGAAAAGCAACATTCTGCTTTTGGGACCCACGGGCGTCGGAAAAACCCTGCTTGCCCAAACGCTGGCAAAGGTGCTTGATGTGCCTTTCGCCATCACCGACGCCACCACCCTTACCGAGGCGGGATATGTGGGCGAGGATGTGGAGAACATTCTTTTAAGACTTATACAGGCGGCCGATTTTGATGTTAAAGCCGCCGAGCACGGCATCATCTACGTCGACGAGATCGACAAGATCGCCAGAAAGTCGGAAAACCCCTCCATAACCCGCGATGTAAGCGGCGAGGGCGTTCAGCAGGCACTTCTTAAAATACTTGAAGGAACCGTTTCCAATGTGCCGCCCGGGGGAGGAAGAAAGCACCCCCAGCAGGAATTTATCCAGATCGACACCACCAACATTCTGTTTATCTGCGCCGGTGCATTCGACGGCCTTGATAAGGTTATCGCAAAAAGAAAGGGCGGAGGCTCCATCGGCTTTGAAAACGAAATCAAAACGGCCGAAAATTCTTCCGACGAAGCGTTGCTTAAGAGTGCCACCCATCAGGATCTTGTGCGTTTCGGCCTTATTCCCGAGCTTGTGGGAAGGTTGCCTGTGGTGACCGCATTAAAGGCGCTTGGCAAGGAGGATCTTGTCAGGGTCATGACCGAGCCTAAAAACTCGGTTATCAGGCAGTATAAACGCCTCTTTGAAATGGACGGCGTTAAGCTTGAATTCGAGCCTGCGGCGCTTACGGCCATCGCCGAAAAAACTCTTGAGCGCAAGACCGGCGCAAGAGGTCTGAGATCCATTATGGAAGGACTTTTAGACAGCCTTATGTTTGAAATTCCCTCCGACCCATCGGTTGAGAAGGTTCTCATAACCGAAAAGTTCGTCAGGGGAGAGGGCAAGGCAAAGGTGACCAGGTCTGCCGACAAGGCTCCCATTGACCCCGCAAAAGCCCCTAAAACAAAACAAAAAGGCGAAACCGCCTGAATTTGATCGGCAATTGCCTTTTTGACAGTTGCCGATTTTTGAGCTTGAAGGGATAATAAATTTTTCACCACCAGATTTTTACGGAGGAAAGAAATGTCCGATAAACTATATTCCGAAATGCCGATGATAGCCCTTAGAGGGCTTGTTATATTTCCCTCTGTCCAGCTTCATTTTGATGTGGGCAGGGCCAAATCCCTTGCGGCCGTTAACGAGGCCATGTCGAGAGACCGCCTTGTTTTTCTCGCGGCGCAAAAGGATCTTTGCGACGACGACCCCGCACCAGACGGAGTTTATGAAGTGGGCTGCGTCACCCGAATAAAACAGATAATCCGCCTTCCCGACAACGGAATGAGGGTGGTTGCCGAGGGTCTTTTTAAGGCCAGGAGGCTTAGGATAGTGTCCGACAATCCGGTCAACATCGCCGAGGTCGAGCCGATAAAGGATAAGATCGGCAGAGGAAGCGCCAGCTTCAGGGCGGCGCTTATGAGAACCCTAAAGGATGAGTTTGAAGGCTATGCCGCCGAAAACCGAAAAATATCCCCCGATGTCATTCTTTATGTGGCCTCCAACAACGATTTTTGGGCAATATCCGAATATATCGCCGCCAATGTGCCCTTTACATACGAGGTTAAGCAAAAGGTACTTGAGGAGACCAATCCCCTCAAACGCCTCGAATATGTTATAGCAAATCTTAAAAACGAAACCGAGATTTTAAAGCTTGAGCATGAGATCGAGCACAAGGTGCACGAAAGCATGGACGAAAATCAGCGGGATTATTATCTGCGCGAGCAGATGAAGGTCATATCCGAGGAGCTTGGAGAGGACGAGGATCCCGAAGAGGAGGCCGAGCAATACCGCAAAAAAATTGCGGCGCTTTCGGCAAAAGACGAAATAAAGGAACGGCTTAACAAGGAGGTTAACCGCCTGCTTAAAATGCCCTCCGGCTCCCACGAGGCTACGGTGGTCAGAGGCTACCTCGACACCTGCCTTGAGCTTCCCTTCGGAATAAAAACCAAGGAAAAGCATGACATTAACGCCGCAAGAAAGCAGCTCGACAGGGACCATTTCGGCCTTGAAAAGGTTAAGGAAAGAATTATAGAGGTGCTGGCCGCAAGGGCGCTTGCCCCCGACATCAAGGGACAGATAATCTGTCTTGTTGGGCCTCCCGGCGTGGGAAAAACCTCTGTTGCAAAATCGGTCGCCGCCTGCATGGGAAGAAATTATGCCAGAATTTCTCTCGGCGGAGTAAAGGACGAATCCGACATACGCGGACACCGCAAAACATATATCGGTTCAATGCCCGGCCGCATAATCGAAGCGGTCAGACAGGCAAAAAGCCAAAATCCCCTTATCCTTATGGACGAAATAGATAAGCTGGGCTCGGATTTTCGCGGCGATCCTTCGGCGGCGCTGCTTGAAGCTCTCGACCCCGAGCAGAATGTCGAATTCCACGACCATTTTATCGAGCTTCCCTTTGACCTTTCGGATGTATTTTTCATCGTTACCGCCAACTCCACCGACACCATTCCCGCCGCCCTGCTCGACCGTATGGAGGTCATTGAGCTTTCGGGATATACAAGGGAAGAAAAATTCAGCATTGCAAAAAAGCACCTGCTTAAAAAACAGCTTTCGCGGCACGGGCTGACCTCTAAAACCTGCAAAATTTCAAACGACGCGATTTATTGTCTTATCGACAATTACACAAGGGAGGCAGGGGTCAGAAATCTCGAACGAAACATTGCCTCTCTCTGCCGAAAGGCAGCCGCAAAAATTGTCGGCGAAAAGGAGACCTGCGTAGGCATAAAGGCCTCAAATATCAAAGACTTTTTGGGGAATTTCAAATTTAAGCCCGAAAGCTATGCCCTTAAAAATCAGGTGGGCGTTGTAAACGGACTCGCCTGGACCAGCGTGGGCGGAGAAATGCTTCAAATCGAAGCGGCGGTTTTAAAGGGGAGCGGAAAGGTCATCTTAACCGGATCCCTCGGCGATGTTATGAAGGAATCGGCCACCGCCGCCATAAGCTATATCCGTTCGAGAAGCGACATCTTCAACCTCGACCAAGGCTTTTATAAGGACAGCGACATACATATCCATGCTCCCGAAGGCGCCGTGCCGAAGGACGGCCCCTCGGCAGGAATTACAATGACCGTGGCGCTGCTCTCGGCTCTTACGGGCACCCCCGTTAAGGGAAGTGTTGCAATGACGGGTGAAATCTCTCTGAGAGGCAGGGTGCTTCCCATAGGCGGCCTTAAAGAAAAGACAATGGCGGCCTATAAATACGGAATGAAAACGGTCATTATTCCAAAGGCAAACGAGCCGGATCTTGATGAAATCGACAAAACGGTCAAGGAGCATTTAAGCTTTGTTGCGGTTGAAAGCATCGACGAGGTTTTGCCGATTGCTTTTGAAAACGGCGGATATGCCAAGCCGGCCGACGGCGGACAAAACATAAACGACGGGGAAATCGGCAAAGAAACCCAAGCAAGCTCTCTGCCGCACTCAAAAACTCCAAAAAACCGCGGTACGACCGCCGTGGTCTGATTGGGCGGCTGCGCCCATATTGGATCGCCGTGATCGAATTGCCCGACCCGACAGAATGATTTGATTTTCCTTTTTCGGAAAATAAAAATGTGGTGAAAAAATGAATTATAACAATGCCGACTTTGAAGCGGCGGCGGGACTTGTTTCTCAGCTTCCCGCGTCGACCCTGCCCGAGATTGTGTTTTCGGGACGGTCGAATGTGGGAAAGTCGTCGCTTTTAAACAAAATTCTCAACCGCAGGGCCTTGGCAAGGGTTTCGGCCACGCCGGGCAAGACCATCACCGTGAACTTTTATAAAGCGGGAAACGGCCGCCTTGTGGATCTGCCCGGGTATGGATATGCCAAGCGGTCAAAGGCCGAGCTTGCCCGTTTTTCGGCTCTGTGCGAGGGGTATTTTCAGCAGGACAGAAACATAGCTCTTGTTGTTCAGCTGGTCGATATGCGTCACCCCGCCACAAATGACGATATGAGCATGATAAGCTTTCTGTGCGATTGCGGACTGCCCTTTGTGGTTGTGCTGACAAAGTCGGACAAGCTTAACAAAACCGAAAGAGCACAGCGTCTTGCCGATTTTGACAGGCAGTTTTCGGAATATGAAAATCTTACCCTTATTCCGTTTTCGTCAAAAACGGGCGAAGGGGTCGACGATATAAAGAAAATTATCGACGGCTGTGTTGAGGAATTTCGTCAGGACGATCTTTCCGATGATGACGATATTATTGATGATTTTATTGAGGGTGTAAAAGAAGATTAGGCGCTAATATTTTTTAGAAAAAAAGGGAGGAATATTATGTTTGTTACCAGCAGTCTCGGCTCCAATGAGAAGGGACACCTGACGGTGGGTGGGGTAGACGCCGTCGAGCTTGTAAAGGAGTTCGGTACGCCCCTTTATGTTATGGACGAAAGAACCATAAGAGGGCATTGCCGCACCTTTCAGAAGTCTATCGAGGATAACTACGGCGGCAACGGACTTACCGTTTATGCCAGCAAGGCCTTTAATTGCAAGGAAATGTGCCGAATTATTAAGGACGAGGGGCTCGGTCTTGATGTCGTTTCCGGAGGAGAGCTTTACACCGCCCTTTCGGTGGATTTTCCACCCGAAAAAATTGTTTTCCACGGCAACAACAAAACCGAGGAGGAAATTAAAACAGCTCTTGAGGCGGGAGTCGGCAGAATAGTTGTCGACAATCTTTTCGAGCTTCGCACCATCGAGCAAATGGCTCAAAGGCTTAATAAAAACGCCGGCGTTATGATAAGAATAAAGCCGGGAATCGACGCCCACACACACAATTTCATCAGAACGGGGCAGATAGACAGCAAATTCGGTTTTGCCCTTGAAACGGGCGAGGCCTTCGGTGCGGTCAAAGAGGTGCTCGAGCAAAAGAATGTCACCTTAAAGGGAATCCATTGTCACATCGGCTCTCAGATTTTCGAAATTGAGCCCTTTAAGGCTGCGGCAGAGGTTATGCTCGGCTTTATGGCAAAGGTCAAAGAGGAGCTTTCCTATGAAATAAAGGAGCTTAACTTGGGCGGCGGATTCGGAATAAGATACCTTATCGACGACGATGCCAAGCTTTACAAAACCTTTATGGAACAGGTCTCGATAACCGTAAAGGAAACCTGCAAGCGCCTCGGATTGAACATTCCCTTTATTATGATCGAGCCGGGCCGCGCCATTGTCGGACCTGCGGGAACGACCCTTTACACCGTAGGAGCGGTCAAGACCATTCCCGGCATAAGAAACTATGTTTCGGTGGACGGCGGCATGACCGACAACCCGAGATATATACTTTACCAGTCGGAATATTCAATTGCCGTTGCAAATAAAATAGATAAGCCCGCCGATTATGTCGCCACCGTCGCGGGACGGTGCTGTGAAAGCGGCGACCTTATCCAGGAGGACGCAAAAATTCAGACCCCCGAGGCGGGAGATATTCTTGCGGTTTTCTGCACCGGCGCATATAACTATTCCATGGCTTCCAACTATAACCGCGTACCCCGTCCCGCCGTTGTTATGATTAAGGACGGCAAGCCCCGTATTATTATAAAGCGGGAAAGCTACGAGGATATGGTTAAAAACGATATTTGATTTTGAAGGCGGGTATATCGCTGCCTTTTATACATAATAATTTTTATAAATCCCGTCGCGGCTTGTACTGCGGCGGGATTTTTTGTGAGCAATATTTCGATTGACTTGAGGGTTAAGGGAGTATGAGCCGCTTTACAAAGCGTTTGAAATGCAGCTCCGTCCCTTTGCGGTTAGGGAAGGGTAAAATAAAAACCGAAAGGCAAAATCAAACGCACAAATCCCATCACGCTTTTTCCTATACAGCCCGCTCGATTATGGCGGCCATAACGGTTATGTCGTCGCTCTGACCGGGAGGACAGCGTCGGCGGGCATAATCGGCGATGTGTTCGGCAAGGTCCTGCGCTCCGCCGTCCTTCCACACCTCGGCCTCCACCTCTATCCAGTCGCTTCCGTCGGCCATCGCTCCGTCGGACATCATAATTACAATGTCTTTTGGCGAAAGGGAAACATCTGATTTTGAAAATTCCACATTTTTTAATATGCCGGCGGGAATTGTTTCGCTTTCGACCTTCAAGGCCTTGCCGCGCCGTCTTACCACCGTCAGCGGGGCGCCGGCTTTAAAAAATCTTCCGTTGCCCGAAAAAAGGTCGATTTCGGTTATGTCCATTGTGGCAAGGGATTCGTCGGTCGATTTAAAAAGCATTGCCGAGTTGACTATCTTAAGCGAACAGTCTATTCCGAACCCCGCCTTCAGAAGTCGGCTCATCAGCCCAGAGGCCATCGCTCCGTCCACCGCCGCACGGCCGCCGCAGCCCATTCCGTCGCTTATGAGCATATAAAAATGCCCCTTGCCGTCCGAAAAGGTGGTTGCCGCGTCTCCGCAAAGGCGATTGTCGTTACGGCTGAGCTGGCAAATTCCAAGGTCTACGGTGTATTCGGCCTTTTCGCTTAATGTCAGCATTACCGACTGTTCAAGCTCGGTTACGGAGGGAATGTCAAAGCACTTATTGCAAACGCGGTTAAGCTCCTTTAAAACGGCCGATGTGCTTATACGGCTGTTCTCGGTGTTGATTATTCTTATTTCGGCGGTGGTTCTTCCGTAAATGTCCTCGCGGCAGCACACGCCGTCAACATTAAGCCCCATTGATTTTAAGGTACGGTCTATTGCCTCGGCTGTCCCTTTAAGATATTTTTCCGAACGGCTGAATTCGTCGGCAAGACTGCTGAGCATGTGCGAAAGGCCGTCAAACTGCTCGGAAATGACCGAGCGCACCTCCGACAGTCTTCTTTCGGCGGCACAGCGGGAAAGAAAATCCGAAAAGTTTTCCGAAAGGCAGTCGAGAAGCCTGTCGGTGTGGGCGCATTTCTGCACAAAATCCTCGGGCAGCTCGCCGCTTGAAACCGAACGCTTTGTTTTTAGATTTTTTGCGGCGATGAGAAGTGCCTCAAGGGTCTTTCCCCGATTTTGCTCCCAGCAGTATATTCTCAGCCCGCAGCCCTTACAGCAGTCCTGCTCGGTTTTGGAAAAGACATTTTCAAATTGGGGAGTTGTTACGGCCGATAGCCTTTCGGAAACGGCAGATACGGTGTCGCTGACATTTTCAAGAGCCTCGGAGGCAAATCTTAGCCGCATGACCGCCGTATCCTTTGCTCCGTCGGCTACCGTGACGGCGGCTTTGGGAGAGAGATATTCGAGAAATTTTGTGCTGATATTTTTAGGCAGGACAAAGAAAATGACGCTTCCCACAAGCACCTCGTAAAGTATCACATAGGATGAATGGTCGGAAAGATCCCGAAGTATGACAATGCCGTTGGCAAGAATAAAGGCAACGGCGCAGGAGGCCTTTGACAGACGGCTGAAAACTCCCGACATCAGTCCGCCGAAGGCAAAGCCCACGGCGGCATATACATTGTTTTGATCCAAAAGGCAAAGGGAGAGCCCCGCAGAAAGGCCGAAAACCGCTCCCGCGCCCTCGTGGCCGTAATATCCCGCAAATATTATGAGTGTGACGGCGGCGGCACGGGCGGGGGAAATGCCGAAAATTTCAAAGGGAGAAAGGGAGATAAGCAGTATCGACAGGGCGATTATTGCCGAGGTGATTTCCCGCTGAGAACGGACGGCCGATTTGTCTTTAAAAACCGCCTCGGCACCGAGATGTAAAAAATATGTTCCGCCGAAAGCAAGAACCCCTTCGGAGAAGTATATCATTACCTTGTCAAGGCCGCTTCCCGAAAGGACGGCCGCCGCACAGCCGGTCGCCGTCATGGCGAAAAAGGCGCAAAGGGACACTGTTATGCTCCGTTTTGACAGCTTAAAAAGCTCGGTAAATACCCATTTCAGCGCAAGGGCAAAGATACAGGCGGTTATGTATCTTACGCTGTCGCCCCTCCTTAAAATGCTCCCTATTATACAGCCGATAAGACTTACAAAGGAATATTCTCCGGGGACTGCGCATAAAAATGCCGCTCCGAAGGGAGAATAATTTTCGAAAACGGTCGTCCTTGCGGTCGAAAAGGCCAGTATTCCGAAGCAAAGCTGGGAAACGGCTGTTCTGCAAATGTTTGCCGCGTATCCTTTCTCAGAAAGTGCGGACAGTGAAATGTTTGCCAAATAAAACACCCCTTTGATTGATAAGGCCGATAAAACGGGCCGACGCCGTTTCGGTCGGCTTGATTTATACCGCTTGTCCTTTTTTCGGCTTCTTAAAATATATTACAAAACAGGAAAGGAAAAAAATGTCGCAGTGTGCGGGGAAGATAAAACAATATTCGGCGTAAAAAAAGAATAAACAAAGGCTTTTTGAAAAGACTAAATATATATTGTAGCTTTCGGCGGAATTTTGTGAGAAAAATATGCCGCGGGAAAATTTGCAATTGTCAAAAGACACGGAGCGCAGGATTTTTGAACCCGGTTTTAAAAAGGAGAATGTTTTATGCAATATCTTTGGTCGTTTGTCGTCGGAGGGCTGATATGCGTTATCGGCCAGCTTTTGATAGATTACACAAAGCTCACCCCCGCAAGAATTCTTGTGTGCTATGTTGTGTCGGGCGTATTGCTTACGGGAATAGGGGTGTATGAGCCGCTTGTTAAATTCGCCGGAGCGGGAGCAACCGTGCCCCTTACAGGCTTTGGATACGCCATTGCAAAGGGTGTCAGAGAGGCGGTGGATGAGAGCGGTGCCTTGGGAATTTTAACCGGAGCGCTGACCGCCACATCGGCCGGAATAACCGCCGCAATGATCTTCGGTATAATTGCCGCAATGTTCTTTAAGCCCGGGATAAAAAAGGCGTAGTCGCTGTAAATACTGTCGGCCTTTGCAAACGGATGTTATTTTTCCCGATTGTGAAAGCCGATTTTTTTGCCGACAGTTTTGAAAAATGCCGTTAAGAGCTTTTTTGTTTTGATTATGCTTTTTTAAAAAATCGTTTTAACTGAGCTTTTGCACCCTTCGGCAAAATGCGGCTTTTTTCCCGGGATCGAGAAAAACCGCAAAAAAAAATAAAGGTCTTGTCCTCCTTTTCGCGTATAATATAAGTATAAGATGAAAAAAAGGGGAAGTGTGTCTTTTATGTCGGATGTTTTAAGAAAAAGAACCGAACATGCCGAAAGCTGTTTGCTTTGTGAGAATGCCAAAAAGAGCGCCGACTCCGAAGGAAGGTCGGTTTATGAGCCGGAGGATCCGGTGAGAACATGCTTTCAGCGCGACCGCGACCGTATAATACACTGTAATGCCTTTCGCCGTCTTAAATATAAGACGCAGGTTTTTCTCGACCCCGAGCGGGATCATTACCGCACAAGACTTACCCACACCCTTGAAGTGTCGCAAATTGCCCGTACCATTTCCCGCGCATTGATGCTCAACGAGGATCTGACCGAAGCCATCGCCATCGGTCACGACCTCGGGCACACGCCCTTCGGTCACGCGGGGGAGCGGGCACTTAACGAGATATGCCCTTTGGGCTTTCGCCACAACGAACAGAGCGTAAGGGTGGTGGACAAGCTCGAAAAAAACGGAAAGGGTCTTAACCTTACATATGAGGTCAGGGACGGAATTTTTAACCACACCAGCGGTATCGCAAGCACCCTTGAGGGAAGGGTGGTCAGAGTTTCCGACCGCATCGCTTACATAAATCACGACATAGACGACGCCGTCAGAGCCGATGTGCTTAAAGAAAGCGATATTCCCTCCGACATTGTTAAAAACATCGGAGACCGCAGAAGCGTCAGGATAAATACCCTTGTAAACGCCGTTATCGAAGGGAGCATGGGCAAAAACGATATTATCGTTCATCCTTCGGTAAACGATTATTTCGACCGTCTTCACGAATTTATGTTTGAAATGGTTTACCGTAATCCCGTAGCCAAAAGCCAGGAGGGCAAGGCGGCCTTTTTGGTAAAAACCCTTTATAAATATTTCTGTGAGCATACCGACATGCTCAGCGACGAGTGTAAAATGGTTCTCGAAAGCGAAGGAACCGAGCGGGCGGTGTGCGACTATATCGCAGGAATGACCGATCGTTATGCCATAAGGGTCTATGAAGATCTGTTTATTCCTTACTCTTGGAAATGAGGTGAAAGTAAGTGGCTCTTAACGAGGATTTTCTTCTCGAGCTCAAAGAAAGAAATCCTATTGAAGATGTTGTGTCGTCCTATGTCAACATAAAAAAGGGCGGCCGAAATCCCAAGGCTCTTTGCCCGTTTCACAACGAAAAAACCCCTTCCTTTACCCTCTACCCCGAAAACGGCTCCTTTTACTGCTTCGGCTGCGGGACAGGCGGGGATGTCATCAGATTTATCCGTCTTATCGAAAATCTCGATTACATAGACGCGGTCAAATATTTGGCCGCGAGGGCGGGAATGACGGTGCCTCTTGACGAGGCCGACGACAGCCTTCATAAGGTTAAAAATCGAATATACGCAATAAACCGCGAAACGGCGCGCTTTTTCAACACAGCTCTTTTTTCCGATATGGGCAGGGCGGGATACGATTATTTCCGCTCAAGAGGGCTTAACGATGTTGATATGAAGCATTTCGGGCTGGGCTTTTCGCCAAACAGCTGGGACGCGCTCTCAAAGCATCTGAAAAAAAAGGGCTTTTCCTTTGAGGAAATGCTCATGGCCAATGTGGTTTCAAAAAGCTCAAGGTCAAATTCCTACTTCGACCGTTTTCGCAACCGCACAATGTTTCCCATTATCGATGTGCGAGGGAATGTCATTGCCTTCGGCGGGAGAAAGCTGCCCGCATCAGACGATGCCGCAAAGTACATCAACACCTCCGACACACCGGTTTATAAAAAAAGTCACAATGTCTATGCCCTTAACTTCGCTAAAAATTCCTGCGCCGACAGGCTTGTGCTTTGCGAAGGATATATGGATGTTATCGCTCTGCAAAAGGCGGGAATACATAACTGCATTGCCCCTCTCGGAACGGCATTTACCGAGGAACAGGCTCAGCTCCTTTCGCGATATACCAAGGAGGTCATACTTTGCTTTGATTCGGACGATGCGGGTCAAAAGGCGGTGGAGCGGGCAATCGGAATACTTTCAAAAACCGGCCTTTCGATTAAAATTGTCGTCATTCCAACGGGAAAGGACCCCGACGAGTTTATTAAAAGCTGCGGTCGGGACGGTGCTGCAAAGTTTAAAGACCTGATGGACAATGCCTTGTCTGTGGCCGAATACCGTATAGAACGGGAAAAAAGAAACACCGATATTTCCACCGACAGCGGAAAAATCAAATTTCTCGAGTCGACGGCAAAAATCATTTCTCAGGTCACGTCCCCGGTGGAACGCGAGGTGCTTTCGGGCAGAATTTCCGAACGATACGGAGTTTCAAAGGATGCGGTTTTGACCACGGCGGCGGATTTCTCCAAAAAAGAGCGAAGAAAACAGGCCGCAAGGCAGACAAAAGAGATTGTCCGTCCCAAAAGAGACGACCTTATCAATCGGGAAAAACCGAAAAATCTTCGCGCGGCCAACGCCGAAGAGGGACTTTTATCGGTGCTTCTTCGCAATCCCGATTTTGTCAGAACCCTTTCGGATAAAATAAGCCCCGACGATTTTATAACATCATTTAACCGAAAGGTCTTTACCGTCCTTTGTGACAGGATAAAGTCGGGAAAATCGATTGATATAACGGCGCTTAACAGTGATTTTTCCTCCGAGGAGATCGGCAGAATAGCCGAGATTTCCTCAAAGGGAGCTATGCGAGCCAACACCCTCGAAGAGTGTCACGATTGTTATGTCGTTATGCTCAAAGAAAAAAATCGGCAAACCGCGCAGAAAAAAAGCCTTGAAAGCGACGCGGATTTCTTTGCCGTTATGGATAAACTAAAAAATGAAAAGGTAAAGGGAGAAAAATAATATGGCAACAAAAAAGAAGGAAACAGCCGAGGAAGTTGTAAACGGGATCGAAACCGAAAAGACCGGGGAAACAAACAAAAAGACCGCAAAGACGGCCAAAACAACCAAGTCTGCTAAGACCGAGAAGACAGAAAAGACCGAAAAAGCGGAAGCGGCCGAAAAGACCGAAAAGGCAAAAAAGGCAAAAAAGACCGAAAAAAGCGAAAATACCGAGCAGGTTGAAATTGCCGAGACCGCCGAAGCCGACGGGGCAGCCGATCGGGGCGGCAAAAAAACCAAAACGGCCAAAACGCCCAAGAGCAGCAGAAAATCCGCTAAAAAGGACGAAAGCTCGGAGCAGGAGGAAGCCGATAATGACGAAGATTTAAGCGAGCTTGATTTTATCGACAAGCTTCTCGACGACGACGCTCCTGCGGAAAATCCCGGGGTTGAAGAGGAAAATGAGGACGACGATCTTAAAAATATCGATGAGCTTGACGATTCCGCCATGGAGGAAAATCCCGACGCTGAGGTGCCCCTTCTCGATCTTGACTTTTTAGAGCCTACCGCCGAGGAGCTTGAGGTTGAGGAAATCCCCGAGGACACCATTGAGGAGGAGCTTACGGGGGACAATGTGGCTCTTGACGACCCGGTTAAGCTTTACCTCAAGGAAATCGGCCGCGTACCGCTTCTTTCGGCCGAAGAGGAAATCGAGCTTGCCATAAAGATAAACGACGGCGACGAAAGGGCGAAAAAGCGCCTTACCGAGGCCAACCTGCGTCTTGTCGTAAGCATTGCAAAGAGATATGTGGGCAGGGGAATGCACTTCCTCGACCTTATCCAGGAAGGCAATGTCGGCCTGATCAAGGCGGTGGAAAAATTCGATTATACCAAGGGCTTTAAGTTCTCCACATATGCCACATGGTGGATAAGACAGGCCATAACCCGTGCCATTGCCGATCAGGCAAGAACAATTCGAATTCCCGTTCATATGGTCGAGACCATAAACCGCCTTAAAAAGGCTCACAGCCGTCTGCTTCACGAAAACGGCTATGATCCCAGCGAGGAACAAATCGCCGAATTTATGGGTCTTTCGGTTGACAGGGTAAGAGAGATCATGAGGGTCGCTCAGGAGCCTGTTTCAATGGAAACTCCCATTGGCCCCGAGGAGGACAGCCGCCTTGTCGACTTCATCCGCGACGAGGATGCTCCCGCTCCGGACGACGCGGCGCTTAAATCCATCACCAACGAGGACATCGACGCCGTGCTTCACACCCTTGCTCCGAGAGAGGAAGAGGTTGTAAGACTGCGCTTCGGCCTCCGCGACGGCAGGTGCCATACCCTCGAAGAGGTGGGAACCCAGTTCAATGTTACCCGTGAGCGCATCCGTCAGATCGAGGCAAAGGCGCTCAGAAAGCTGCGTCATCCCGTGAGAAGCAACAAGTTTAAGGAAAGATAATTTTTTCTATGTTTCCTACTTCTGCACAACTGTGCTTTTGCGGACGGGCTCTGCATGCTTTACAGAGGCTTTTTAAAGCAGGCGTCTTGTCCGCCCGGCACATTTATTTTTAATTTTTTAGGATTTGAAGGGTGAATTTTGTGGAAAATCAGTTGGTATTAGTTTTGGATTTCGGCGGACAGTATAAGGAGCTTATTGCCCGCCGCGTAAGAGAATGCGGGGTATACTCCTTCATAAAGCCCGGCGATACCCCTATCGAAGAAATAAAGGCCATGAAGCCCATCGGCATCATCCTCACGGGGGGACCCTCCAGTGTTTACGACGAAGCTTCGCCAAAATGCTCAAAGGAGCTTTTTGAAATGGGCGTTCCGGTGCTTGGAATATGCTACGGATTTCAGCTTATGACATACCTTTGCGGCGGCAAGGTCGAAAGCTGTACGGTAAGCGAATACGGCACCACACAAATGACCGTGACGGCAAAATCCCCCGTTTTCGAGGGACTTGACGGGATCCAGCCGGTGCTGATGAGCCACACCGACTATTTAAGCAGGCTCCCCGAGGGCTTTAAAAACCTCGGCAAAACAGCCGATTGTCCCAACGCCGCCGTGGAAAACAGAAAGAAAAAGCTTTACGGATTTCAGTTCCACCCCGAGGTGGTTAACACCAAAAACGGAACGAAAATGATAAGAAACTTCCTCTATAATGTCTGCAAGGCCACCGGCGACTATTCCATGGACGATTACATAAAGACCCAGATCGCGGCCGTCAGGGAACAGGTGGGCGATGAAAAGGTTGTGCTCGGACTTTCGGGCGGAGTGGATTCCTCGGTGTGCGCCGCACTTCTTTCAAAGGCCATTCCCGGCCAGCTTACCTGCATTTTTGTCGACCACGGATTTATGCGTAAAAACGAGGGCGACGAAATTGAGGAAATATTCTCGAAAAGAGATGTAAACTTTATACGGGTCGACGCGTCGGAAAAATTCCTTTCCGAGCTTAAAGGCGTTTGTGAGCCGGAGCAAAAGCGCAAGATTATCGGCCGCCTTTTTGTCGAGACCTTTAATGAAGAAGCCGCAAAGATCGGCGGAGCGGCATTCCTTGCCCAAGGCACCATCTATCCCGACATAATCGAATCGGGCAACAGCAAGGCCGCCACCATAAAAAGCCACCACAATGTAGGCGGACTTCCCAAGGACATCGGATTTAAGGGCATTGTCGAGCCGCTTCGCGGCCTTTTCAAGGACGAGGTCAGAAAGGTCGGCAGAAAGCTTAGGCTTCCGGCGTTCCTCGTCAACCGCCAGCCCTTCCCGGGTCCCGGCCTTTCCATAAGGGTCATCGGCGATCTGACAAGGGAAAAGCTTGACATTCTCAGAGAGGCCGATGCCATTGTCAGGGAAGAAATCGGAAAATCGAGAAGTAAGGCCAGCCAGTATTTTGCCGTGCTGACCAACAGCCGCTCGGTGGGAGTCATGGGCGACGGAAGAACATACGACTACACCGTGGCCGTCAGAGCAGTTGTGACCGGCGACTTTATGACCGCCGAATACGCCCGCCTTCCCTATAAGTTTCTGTCAAAAATCTCCCGGCGCATAACCAACGAAGTGAACGGTATCAACCGTGTGGTCTACGACATTACCGATAAGCCCCCCGCAACCATCGAATGGGAATGATTGCATAACTCAAAAAGTGCCGTAAATACGGGCTTTTCGCAGAAAAGCAGGTCCGTTTGACGACCGAATGACGACAAGACTAAAGCACCCTGTGGGACTCTGTCCCGCAGGGTGCTTTCACATAACTATGCCATATCCTTGTCCATCATTTCACACATTGCGTCCTCCATCTCTGAGTATGCGTGCATATAGTGTGTCGTAATTTAAATACTCTCATGTCCCACTCGGGCGGCAACCACATTAATTCATTGCAAAGAGTTTCGGATATACTGACATTCCGAATACTTTTCGCCGCCTTTGGAGTGGTTACAATCCGTTTGCAGTTTCAAAAAACAAATTCTCATATTGTTATCCTAAAATTCATTTGGTATATTCTTTTGGAAAGAAATACGATACCGTTTTTCTATAGATTCAATTTCCTGTTTGAATGAGTTTCTAAATTGCTTCATTGCCTTATCAAATTGCAAATCGCACCACGAGCCCTCCTGTGTATGACTTTTGTATATTATATTTGGCAAATCAAGAGGTGAAACAGCATCTAAATACTGATTGCAGGCTTTAATCATATTACGAATAATAGAAAGATCATCTTTCCTAAAAGCAGTGTCTTCAGTAATAGAAACTAGTTGTTTTTTTATTTCTAAAACCGACTCTATACACCATTCTTTCTTTTCCATCTCAATAGGATTAACTAATATTCTTTACATCGCTTGACAAGGGCACACAGCCCTTTGTCGTGTGCGATGGATAAGTAAAAGTCAAATTTTCCACTCAATC
>CAKSPR010000022.1 GCA_934486455.1 uncultured Eubacteriales bacterium | reverse complement strand
CTGTTGAGCGCTGTTCTTTTATCGCTGCTCGGCCTTTGCCGAAGGCTGCTTTAAATATGTTCCGGCAAGTGCGGGGGTGGTGTCCATAACAAAATCGCCGTTGCCGTCAAGCTCGACCTTTTGGAAGCAAAGGGGCCTGAACCATGTCACCTCCACGGGGTCGGTACGGCCGTGGAAGGCTATCCAAAGCTCGCTGCCGTCGGGAGAACGGAAAAAGGAATTGTGCCCGGGCCCGTATATTCCGCCGCCTGATTTAAGCAGGGGTCGGTCGAGTTTTTTCCACTTTGATTTATCGTTTAAATCGTCCTTTTTATAGTTGCCGGTAAACTCTATAAGACCCACACAATAGGCCTTTGTGTCGCCGCCGTTGGCCGAAAACGCAAGATAAAGCTTGCCGTTCTGTTCGACAAAACAGCCGCCCTCGTTTATTTTGGCGACCTTAAGCTCCCAGTCGTACTGAGGCACCGATACGGCCGTTTTGCTGCCCTTGTTTATTGTCCAGGGATTGTCCATTTTGGCCACATCAAGACGGTTGTAGCCCCCTCCGACCGACACATATGTCAGATAAAGCACACCCGTGTGCTCGTTGTAATAAGGGGAGGCGTCGATGCAATAATTGTCGGCGTCGAGAAGGCCCTTAAAATGATAGTTTCCCCAAAGCTCGGATGTATCCGATTCGAGACAGAACATCCTCTGGGTGTTGAAATTCCCCGGGGTAAGGGTGCCGTTTGAATAAATGTACCACTTGTTCTGATTGCGGTCGAAATAGAATTCCGGCGCCCATATGTCGCTTTTTATAACATTATCTCCCCCGTTATACACCACCTTATATTCCTCGGCGGTAATGGTGGAAAGATTACGGCTGCGGTAAAGCACAAGGCGGGTAGCCTCGGTAAACATACCGTAATAGTATCCGTCCACATATTTAACAAAGGGATCGGGACAGGAGCCTGCCGTTGAAGGATTGGTTATGACATCGCCGACATAGCTGTCCTTTTCGGAGATGATGATTTGTCCGTTTTTAAGATTGTCAAATCCCATAACATTTCGGCAGAAAAACCGTACCGCGTCGGTCATGCGTTGTGCGCTTGCGGCAATGATTATCTCGTTTTCCGATATTTCAATTTTGATTGCCCTTTGGTTTTCGCTGTCGGCAAGGGATGTGGAAATAAATATGCTCTTTTCGCCCTTTTCGGAGCTGATAACAGGCTCTTTGCCTGTCACCGATTTTATCTTATCGGAAACAGCCTTCGAAAATTCGTTAAGAGAGCTTTGCTCGGCGGTCACGGTAAATTCCGAAATGCTTTTCCCGCAAACCGTTATGTCGTTTGCGACAATTTGCGGGTCTTCAAAGGTCGTGCCGGAGGTAAATCCCTTCTTTATAAAGGCTACCCTGCCCGCCCCCGCAAGATAACGGAAAAGGTATTCTGCGGCGGTTTTAAGTCCCTCGTCGGTATAAGAGCAAACCGCAAGCTGTCCCTTCTGCTCCTTGATCGCAAAGCCGTTTTGAGGCATATGGGGAAGGCAGAGCGAAACGGCCGAACGGTTTGTAGTGCCCACCGAGATATCTCCCGCCGCCTCGGTCTCTTTGTCCGAAACAAGGGTCATGGCGGCGCCGGTGCGGTCGTATATTAATGACTGTAACCTTTGCGCCGCGTCAAGGACATATTCCGAGCACCCCTCGGGATAAACTATTCTCGACGCGGTTTTATTTCCGCACGCGAAAAAGGAAATTCCTCCGACAACATATCTAAGGTCCAGCAGGGCGTCCACCGCCGTTATGCCGCCGTCGCCGTTAAGATCTCCCGCCTCTTTCTGCTCGTCGGAAAAAGCCCTTTTTCCGACCGAAGCTTCAAGAATAGCCAATGCGTCGCCTGCGTCGGCCTTGCCGTTTCGGTTTAAATCGGCGTAAACATTGTAGGTTTTAAGAGACTCGTCGGGAGAGGAGGTCTGAGCAACTACAGGAATTCCTGCAAATGTTATGCAAAGCATGACCGCCCCCGAGACAATGCGGGAAAGATATTTTTTCATAAAATTTCTCCTTTTTATCAACAGATAAATCACGGCGGTGTCCGTTAGCACTGCCTGAAAAAACCCGAAAAGTAATGCTTTTGGCCAATTATCGACCGTTAGAAATTCTGTTTATTCGACGGTTCTTTAAAGAATATGCCGGCGCCCACAGGGGTGGTATCCATAATAAACCTCCCGTCACCGTCAAGCTCGGCCCTTTTAAAGCAAAGGGGACGGTGCCAGGTGGTCTCAACAGGGTCGGTGCGCCCGTGGAAGGCTATCCAAAGCTCACTGCCGTCGGGAGAGCGGAAAAAGGAATTGTGCCCCGTGCAGAATATTCCTCCGCCCGATTTAAGCAGGGGTCTGTCGAGCTTTTGCCAAAGCTCGGGATCGTTGAGATCGTCCTTTTTATAATCGCCGAGGAATTTAAGAAGTCCCACACAGTAGGGCTTGGAATCGCCGTTGTTGGCCGAAAAGGCGAGATAAAGCTCTCCGCCCTGCTCGATAAAGCAGCCGCCCTCGTTGACGGTGCCCGTATAAAGCTCCCAGTCATATTCGGCGTGGCAAATAATCCTTCTGCTCTTCTCGTTTATGGTAAAGGGGTTGTCCATTTTGGCGATACACACCTGATTTTGACCGCCGCCGATAAGAGCATAGGAAAAATAGAGCGTGTCGGTATATTCGTTATAATAGGGAGAGGAGTCGATGCAATATGTATCGGGATCGATAAGCCCTTTAAAATGATAATCTGAAAAAATGTCGTCGGTTTCCGATTCGAGGCAGAAAAGCCGCTGGGTGTCAAGATTCCCCGGCACAAGGGTGCCGTTGGAATAAATATACCACCTTTTGCGACCCTTATCAAAATAAAATTCGGGCGCCCAAATATCGGCCTTTATAACATCGTCGCCGCCCTTATAAACCACCTTGGATTGATCCTTTATGAGGGTTGAAAGGTGACGGCTGCGATAAAGCTCAAGGCGGTCGAAGGCGGTGAATATCGTGTAATAATACCCGTCGACATATTTAACAAAGGGATCGGGACAGGACTCGGGTGCAATGGGGTTTGAAATAATGTCTCCCACATAGCTGTCGGCACTGTCAAGCTCTATGCTGCCGTTTTTCGCCCGCTCATCCGAAAGATAGCTTTGGCAGAAAAATTCCACGGCGTCGTTAATGCGCTTTCCCTTTGCGAAAACGGTGATATTGTCGGAAATCTCGATTCCTACCTGCGCCCCGTCAAGCTCCTTTGCCGCTCCCTCGGATATAAGAATAAGGTGTTTGCTTTTCCCGTCGCCCCGTTCTGTCGAAAGGTTCGCTCCCGTAAGCTGTTTAATCTTATTCAAAATCTTTTCTCCACAGTCGCAAAATGCGCTTTCGCACACAAGGGAAAACTCCGATATATCTGCGCCGTTTACGGTTACGGTAAGCGCCGCCCCGTTTTTTTCGGCTGCAGGATTAATATTTTGTTCGCTCATTTTTTCCTCCGTGGAATTTTTTATGGGTTTTATCAACTGCCCGTCTTTTTTTAAAGCCGTGGTTTTCTCAAAGCAGCCGTTAAAAATTTTTACGATAAATTTTCAAGCCGCCTAAAACAAATCTTTAAGTGCGGGATAAAGCCTTCTGAATTTATTATATTTTTCTTCGTATTGCGCCGAAAGTCCGTGATCGGGCACGGTTTTTCCCGTCACCCTTACAACCGTCTTTGCGGCCGAATTTACCGAAGAAAAGCAGCCGCATCCCACCGCCGCAAGCATGGCCGCTCCGAGGGCAGGTCCCTGCTCCGATTCCACCGTTTCGACCGTAAGCCCGGTGACATTTGCAACAATGCTTTTCCAAAGAGGGCTTTTTGCACCGCCGCCGCAAATCTTGGTCGTGCTTAAAACCGCTCCCGCCTCCTTTGCCGCCTCTATGGAGTCTCTCAAAGCGAAAGCCACTCCTTCAAGCACGGCCACGGTCATGTCCTTTCTGCAGGTGTCCATGGACATTCCGAAAAAGACGCCCCTTGCGTTAGGGTTGTTGTGCGGTGAGCGCTCCCCCATAAGGTAGGGCAAAAATATAACGGGATTGTCTTTGGGCAAGGGTGCATTTTGCTGCTCGGCCGAAAAATCGGAGGTTTTAAGAATATTTTCGCACCACCATTTGTTGCAGGAGGCGGCGCTTAACATACATCCCATAAGATGATATTTTCCGTTTGCATGAGCGAAGGAATGGAGGGCGTTTGCACCGTCGACGGCGAATGTATCCTTTGAGATAAACACCGTTCCCGATGTGCCTAGGGAAATGTTGCAGTCCCCGTCTGCCACCGTTCCCGTGCCTATTGCCGCGGCGGCGTTATCTCCCGCGCCCGCCGCGATCTTAACCGTTTCGGGAATTCCCAACGCATTCGCATATTCTTTTTTAAGAGTGCCGACAATTTCATAGCTTTCGTAAACCTTGGGCAGCATGTCTCTTTTCATGCCGCAAATTTCAAGCATTTCTTCCGAAAAGCGGCGATTTTTGACATCGAAAAGCAGCGTGCCCGAGGCATCGGAAACGTCGGTGCAAAAGCTTCCCGAAAGGCGATAGGCCAAGAAGTCCTTGGGAAGCATGATTTTTCTGATACGGGCGAAGTTTTCCGGCTCGTTTTCCCTCATCCAAAGAATTTTGGGCGCCGTAAACCCCGCAAAGGCTATGTTGGCCGTAAGAGCGGTCAGCCGTTCCTTACCAACCGTTTCGTTAAGATATCTTGTCTGCTTTTCGGCCCGTCCGTCGTTCCACAAAATTGCCGGCCGTATTACCTCGTCGTTTTGGTCGAGAGCCACCAGTCCGTGCATTTGGCCGCCGAAGCTTATTCCGCAGACATCGCCCTTGTCAACACCCTCAAGCAGCTCGCCAAGTCCCGAAAGGGTTCCCTCAAGCCAGTGCTCGGGGTTCTGCTCCGACCACCCGGGGCGGGGGAAAAACAGAGGATATTCCCTTGAAACGGTTTTAAGAATTTCTCCCTTTTCGTTCATAAGAAGCAGTTTGACAGCCGATGTGCCCAGATCTATTCCGATAAAAAGCATAAACATCCTCCTTTTAATAAACCTTACCAAAATAATTATACCCCGAATTCCTTGGGAATTCAACACATCAATAACGCCGTATCGCCTTAAAGACCCATAAATCGGTCAGAAAATCCTTCCTCCGAAAAGCGCGGCTTTGGGAGGAAGGAAAAACTTCTTTGTTTTATAAAATTTGCTTATCCCTTGATATTAAGGGTAAGTATAACCCTGTCAATCCGTATAGGGAAGCTCGGTGCGAATGCCCACGACATACTGGAGAATTCCCAGAGCGTCCTGGGTGTCGATCTTCTCATCCGAGTTAACATCGGCGGCCATGGACGCCTTCTCGTCAAGCTCGGTGATACCCACTACCGACTGGAGCACCATAAGCGCGTCCTCGGTGTTGATGGCACCGTCGCCGTTAACATCGCCGTATTTTACATCGGGAACGGGGTCGGCGGTAAGCTTATCATAGCTTGCCCTCGCCGCCAAAAGCACCTCGTCGCCTGTGATGACCGTGCCGGGATATTTCTTGAGTATGGCGGCCTTGGTCGATTCGGCAAATTCGATAAAGGCAATCTTCTCGCGGAAGTTATCCGTGGTCACCTCACCGATATAGTCGATAACCGCCGAAAGCTGAGCGACCTTTTTGTCGGCCGGCTCGGAGGGGGAGGCTATCTTCTGTGCCTTTCTTGCCTTTTCAAGCTGTTCGGTAGCGAGAATAAAGCTGACGGGCTTTGCGGCATCACCGGCATTTTGGAGCATTTCGGCGTTGGAAACGGCCTTTAAAATTCCGAAAGCCGATTCGATGGTAATAACACTGAGCTTAACCTTTTTGCAGGCTTCAAGAGCCGTGTTAAATGCGGTAAGGTCATTTTCTGCAACAGAAGTTCTCTTGATATAAATAATATCGGAGGACTTGACCTTAACCTTGACGCCGCGATTCATGAGATAGTTGCCGGTTGCGGTTACCGGAGCGGCTCCCGAGGCAAAGGTTATCTCATAGGTATCGTTCTCGTTAAGACCTTTAAGCTTGACAAAGCGGTTCTTTTCAACATCGTTGCGGCTGTAAACCATTGCATAGCCTTCCTGAGTTTCGGGATTTATATAGCCGTAGGAATAAAGCTCGTTTCTCGAATAGGTCTCGTAGGTAAACTGATAAATGTCGTCATAGAAATATTTGCTTATACCTCTCCACTCGGTGAGCAGACTGTTAAGCTTGTCGGGCTGCCGGCTGGGGGGATCGTACTGAAGCACCAGAGCCGGACGGTATGCCGAACGGAGGGTATATTCGTCGACCGTTGTCCTGTTTTCGGCGGAGTTTGCGCCCACAAAGGGAATCCATGAGCAAAGGTTATAGTTTGCGACCTGCTTTGCTATCATGTCGTTGTGGTTGTAGTCGCTGGGGTGGAGGGAAACCGCCAGTCTCATGGACTCAATATCCAGTCTGTGACCGCCGGAGGCGCAGGAATCGAGCAGCTCAATCTGATCAAGCTCGATAAGGTATTTCCAGTAGTCATAATGTCCCTGAACGCATTTGTTTTCGGTTATGCCCGCGCGGTCGGGGTGAACGGTATTATAGATGTTGTAGTTGGCTTCGGAACGGCCGATGTTAAGATCCTCGCGGTAGATGGAAATTCCGCCCTCGGTAAGCACCTTGGTCACCTGGGCTTTGAGCCAGTCTCTGCACTCGTCGTTGCCGATGTCCAGCTGACGGTAATAGCGCTCCTCATATGCGCTTTCGTTCTCTTCGCCGTAGCCGATAAGCCATTCGCGCTTAATGCAGGACTCGTCCAACGCCTGACCGTCGGTATAAACCATTCCGACGCGCTCGGGCTCAAACCAAAGCAGAGTCTTTATGTCGTTTTGGTTGGCATATTCGGAAATTTCCTTAAACTTGTCGGGGAAACGCTCTGTATCGGGGGTCCAGTTGCCGGTATTTCTCCAGTCGCGGTTTGTGCTGCCCGGCTCGTTGCAGGGATACCAACCCGCATCCATCCACCATACATCAATGTCTACATTTGCGTCGACATATGCCTTAATGGACTCCTTCTGGTTTTCGGTGTTGGCATTGAGCATCTCGTTATATTTAATGGATGTAACGCCGGCAACAAAGGGATCGACAAGATCCTTTCCGTTGTCGCGGTACATGTTGCAGTCTATAAACCAGCTTCTCCAAAGGTTGGTGGCGCGATCCTTGTCTCTTCCGTCGTAAAGCACCATGGCGGTGAGAGGAGTTCTTGCGACCTCGCCGGGCTTTATGTAGGAACTGAACACCTTCTGTTTGTCGGAGAAGGTGGTAACGCCGTCCTTATAGGTAAAGTCGGTCTGCCATGTGGACGACCAACCTACGGCAATAAGAGCGCCCTTGTCGCCGTATTCGAAGTTATAGTAGGGGAAGGCCTCATCCGACGAACGGCCGTTATAGGGCGAATCGGTTACCGTCTCGCCGTCGGCTATCGTAACGGTATCGGTGCGATAGGGGGCCTCGCTCGACTCGAAGTCTGAGTTGTTGGTTAAAATGGTGGGGTCGTCTCCCTTGAACTCATAGTCCTTACAGCCGTAAAAATTCGACACGACGGGGGAGTTTCCATCTGCCGTATTTGTTACATACACGGTCCATTCAAGGGCGGCATAATCGTAATAGAATGCGGTTTTAAGTATAAACTCAAGCCCGCTCTTGTGTTTGAGCGTGATATCGTTGGTAATGCAGTGATGAAGCTCATCGTCGGCCTTGTCTTTCGACTTGACGGTGAAATCGGGGGCGGGGAATCCGGTATAGCTGTCCTCCCCTATATTTACCGAGGAGGGGAACTCGGCAAGGTTGTTGATAAGGCTGTTGTAGGTATCCTGAGCGCGCTGCTTTTCAACACCCGAAACCGATGTGGTCTTTCTGGTGAAGAAGGGCTCCTCGGTAGGAGCGGCAAGATAATCCTCAACCTCGTCGACAAATTTGATCGTCATGTTAATGAGACCGGCAGACGCCCTTCCGTCGGTATAGCAATATCCGAATTCGGAGTTGTTCGCCTTAATGCTCTTGAGGCCGTCCACAACGAAGATATACTCTCCGGCGGGAACGACGCTTGCGAAATTGAAGGTGTAAAGAGTTCCGTCGATTTCAGGCTCGGTAATGGTGGCGATCGGCTTGTTCTGAAGCGAGCGGACATAAGAATATTTGAATTCGTAAAGAGATCCGACAACCTCGCTTTCGGAAAGCTCTTTTGTAACCGAGATTTCGGTAAAGGCTTCCTTGGCATTGAATCTTACGCCGATAGCGCCCTCAGCCGAAAGGGTAGTGCCGGTTGAGACCATATAATCGGAGTAAACATCCTTATTAACGCCGGCAGAAGGAGCCTTTTGGTAAAGGGTGGGCTCGATCCAGTCACAATAATCGAGATAGTTATCGCCCTCCACGTCGGTGGTTCTGAGGGTAAGGGTTTTTGTGCCTGCGGGAATTACGCAGCCGATGCGATACATGTCGCCGGGAGTTATGGTGGCGGTATCGGTAAGGGTTTTTCCGTCGGCCAGAATGATACACTGAGCCGATCCGTTAACACCGTAGGCTCTGATTATCGGGGAATTATCGTCGTTGCCTACAATTGCCGAGAAATAGGTGACCTCGGTGTCAAGCTTGCTGAGGTCGATGGTTACATCGGCCACATTGGGCTTTGCGCCCTTGGAATCGGGTCTAATCATAAATCCGTTTCGGGAGGTGACAGCCTGATCACCCACCGAGAGACGGGTGTCGCGGGTTCCCATTCCCTTGTTTTTTAAAAATTCTTTTTGTCCGGTTACGGCAAGCTCAAGATCCATGACATTTATGCTCCTGTTGCCTGCGTCCTTTATTTCGGCAGCCGCCGAAGCAAAGGGTACCGCAGAAAGCATAATCGCCGCGGCAAGAAAAAGCCCGACCGTCTTTTTGAATAAGTTTACTTTCATATCGATCCTCCAAATATAAAATTGCCTCATACCCGCATTATAGCTTGTTTTTTTTGATATTGCAACGCTTTTTTGTAGATTTTTAAGAGCTAAAACAAAAAAACTGCTTTTCGAAAGCGACATCGGCCGTCAATTTGCCGATTTGTAAATATAAGTACAATTAAACTCAAATAATACAAGCAAAAACGAACAGGTCGATCAAAATATCAACCTGTTCGTTAAAAGGGTTTATTGTGTTTTACTTCGGCCTCGGCAAGAAAGACGCTCCATTTGCCGTTAAGCCGCTGTCGGAAAGTCGGCGTTAAAAAACCGCATCAATGGATAATGTGAAAAAATCAATATCCCGACGAGCCGGAAAGGGAATCGTCATTAAACACCCAGTCGCGCACAATGACCGTTTCATAGTCGGAGGGGGTGCGGCGAATGACCACTCGGTCGATACCGGCATTGATTATCATTCTTTTGCACATAGAGCAGGAGTTCATGTTATTGACAAGCTCCCCTGTTTCGGCCTCTCGGCCGGCAAGGTATATGGTGGCGCCGATCATTTTATCGCGGGCGGCACTTATAATGGCGTTTGCTTCGGCGTGAACCGAGCGGCAAAGCTCATATCTTTCCCCTCTGGGAATCTGCATTTTTTCTCTGAGACAAACACCGAGATCAATGCAATTTTTTCTGCCTCTGGGCGCGCCGGAGTATCCGGTCGAGACGATCTCGTCGTTTTTAACGATTATGGCGCCGAAATTGCGGCGAAGGCATGTGCCCCTTTCAAGAACTGTTTCGGCAATATCGAGATAATAGTTATTTTTATCGGTCCTTTGCATAAACATCTCTCCTCTTCTGCTCTATTGTAATTTATTTCATTAAATTTTGCAACTGTTTTTTATAAAATTGCATTTATAATCTCGCCCAAAAGACAAATTATCGGCTGGTGGGCAATGTAAATTATAAGGGCGTGTCTGCCCACAAACGAAAGGGGCGGAACAGGGTCCTTTTTGAAAAATTCGGGCAGCCCGTTTTTAAACATTCTGCAAAAGAAAAATCCCGCAAAAAATATGAACACCCAGGGCAAAAGCGGAAAATAATCGGCCGACGCGAAGGATTTGCTCGGAAAACCCAGTATCCAAAGAAAATTTCCCGAATAAAGCGACTGCGGCAGGGCATATTTAAGCCCCGCAAAACCGATATATCCGTGTTCGACATTAAAGAGCGCGGCGGCCAAAACCGCATTGAGAACCAATCCGAAAACGGGCAAAATCTTTAAAAGCAGCGGCTTCAACGCCGAAAGCATCAGCCAGCTGACGGCCAGCAGATGAATTATTCCGAAAACCACGAAGCAGTCGAAATCAAAGTTTTTGGAAATGAAAAATGTCACGGCCGAAAGCCCGCAGGCCACCCCCATAAGAATGACCGTCCGTTTCCACGGGTTTTTTGAAAACATTCCGCACATGCCCGATATAAACACAAATCCCGCCGCAAAAAAGGGCTCGGCCGGAGAGAAAAAGGTTATGAGCTTGCCCGCAAAAGCAAGGCCGAAAACATCAAAGCAGGCGTAAAAAGCATGGAAAAACACCATGCAGATTACCGCAAAGCCTCGTATTTCGTCAAGCAGCAGATATCGGTTTTTAAAGCTTTTCTTTTTCATTTTTTCTCCTCGAAAAGTTTGTTTGAAAGCTCGGCAAGCTCAAAAAGGTCAAGCTCTTCTATTCTTGCCAGCGGGTTTTTGCCCATTTCGCGAAGGGCGTTTTCCACTGCCGCCTTGCTTACCGAAAGTCCCGAGCCGAGGGAGTTCTGAAGTGTCTTTCTTCGCTGGCAAAAACCGGCGTTGACCGTTTTCATAAAGAAATCACGGTCTTTAACCTCAACCGGAGGCTGCTTGTACGGTACAAGCTTCATGACCGTGCTGTCAACCTTCGGGGGAGGGAAAAAGCTTCCGGCCGAAACGCCGAAAAGCTCGGTACAGCTTGCGTAGAAGGCCGCCCCGACGGTTATGGCGCCGCTTTGACGGCTGCCCACCCTCGCACAGATACGGTCGGCAAATTCCTTTTGTACCATAACGGTTACGGCCTCTATGTTAAGATCGCTTTCAAGCAGCCTCATGACAAGCTTTGAAGAAATATTATAGGGAATGTTTGCACAGACAAAAACCCTTCTCTCCGAAAATTCCCGCTCGATAATTTCTTTAAGGTTAAGCTTTAAAGCATCGCCCTCTATTATCTTAACATTGTCAAAATTGCTTAGCGTTTCGGAAAGAATGGGCACAAGTCCGCTGTCAAGCTCGATGGACACCACCTTGCCGGCCACCCTTGCAAGCTCGGCGGTAAGCACCCCGATACCGGGGCCTATTTCAAGCACTCCGTCGCTCTTTCCCGCTCCGCATTCCCCGGCCATACGGGGACAAACCGACGGATTTATTATAAAATTCTGACCCCGCGCCTTTGTCAGCACGATGCCGTTTTTTAAAAGCAGTTTTTTTATGTCGGCCAAATTTGTAAGCTCCACAGTATCACTCCTGTCGCCGATATTTTATCACACAAAAATTTTTTTTACAAGTATAAGAGAGCCGTTGCACCAAATAAATCACATCAATGAAATGTAAAACAAAAAAGATATTTGCAAATAAACCGTTGTTTTCGGGAAGAATTTGTAGTAAAATATACTTTGAGGTGACAAAAATGCTTTCAAACCTTTTTATTTGTGCATCAAAAGAGAAAAACCGATTTGAAAAACACATTCCCGCCCCGTTTTTTCGCAGAAGGTTTACCCTTACCCGCCGCCAGAGCGCCGAAATAACCGTCTGCGGACTGGGTTTTTACGAGCTTTACATAAACGGTGAAAAAATAACCAAGGGAAGGCTTGCCCCCTACATTTCCAACCCCGACGATGTGGTTTACTATGATAAATATGACCTGACCGACCATATTCGCTCGGGAGAAAATGTTGTGGGCATACTTCTGGGCAACGGTCTTATAAACAATCCCGGCGGAAAAACATGGGATTTCGACAAGGCGCAGTTTCGCAGCGCTCCCAAGTTTGCCATTCATTTTTCCTCAGACGAGGTGAGATTTGAAGCCGATGACAAATTTAAAACCGCCGACTCCCCCATTCTTTTCGACGATTACCGCTGCGGTGAAATTTACGACGCAAGACGGGAGATCGAAGGCTGGACCCTCCCCGGCTTTAACGACAGCGATTGGAAGGTACCCGAAAAGGCCGAGGCGCCCAAAGGGCTGAGAAGATACTGCACGGCCGAGCCCATCAGGGAGTTCGACCGTATTTCCCCCGTTTCGGTAACAAAGACCGAGCAGGGATACCTTTACGATTTCGGGATAAACGACTCGGGAATATGTCGCCTTAAAATCAACGGCGAGGCGGGTCAGGAGGTCACCCTCCGCCACGGGGAGCTTCTTATAAACGGGCAGTTCTGCGACAAGGCCGCCCATTTCCAGCCCGAGGATTACCGCCAGACCGACCGCTACATCTGCAAGGGCGGCGGAATAGAGACCTACACCCCCACCTTCACCTACCACGGCTTTAGGTATGTGCTTGTAAGCGGCATAACCGAGCAGCAGGCCACTCCCGAGCTTCTCACCTTTGTCACCGTTCATTCCGACATTAAGAGGCGGGGCACATTTGAATGCTCCAACCCCGAGATAAACAGAATAGAGGAGCTTTGCGAGCATTCCGATATTTCAAACTTTCATTATTTCCCCACCGACTGTCCCCACCGTGAGAAAAACGGCTGGACGGCCGACATATGCCTTTCGGCCGAGCAGCTTCTTATAAACTATGAAGCCGAAAAGAGCCTTAAATTCTGGCTTCGCGGTCTTTGCCTTGCCCAAAAGGAGGACGGCCGCCTTCCCGGCATTGTTCCGACAGGAGGCTGGGGTTTTGATTGGGGCAACGGCCCCGCATGGGATCAGGCGCTGACCCTCGTTCCCTACTACATCATGACCTACTCGGGGGAAACCGCCGCTGCCGAGGATGCCGTTCCCTTCATCACAAAATATCTTGAATATCTCAACTCCCGCAAGGACGAGCGAGGACTTCTTGCCATAGGTCTCGGAGACTGGTGCCCGCCCGACCGTGCAAAGGAGGACGATTTTGATGCTCCCCTTGATGTTACCGACAGTATGATTGCCATGGAAATCGCCAAAAAGGCGGTGGTCATTTTCCGAAAAACCAAAAAAGGCGATCTCAAATTTGCCCAGACCTTCGCCACCGACATGAGAAACAGCATAAGAAAGCACCTTATAGACGGCGATACCGTAAAGGGCAACTGCCAGACCTCCCAGGCCATGGGGCTTTATTACGGCTGCTTTGAAAAGGACGAAGAGCCGTCCGCCTTCCAAAGACTTGTTGAGCTTTTACGGCAAAAAGACTGGCATTTCGACACCGGCGTGCTGGGAGGTCGGGTGCTTTACGAAACCCTTTCGAAATACGGTCGAAGCGACCTTGCCCTAAAGGTCATCTTAAATCCCGATTTTCCCTCCTACGCCAACTACGCGGCGGGAGATGTTTCTACCCTTCCCGAATGGTTTTTAAGCGAGATAAGACCCACCGCATCGTATAACCACCATTTTTGGGGATTTGTGTCGGGCTGGTTTTACCGACAGCTTGGCGGAATTAAAATCCCCGAACGGGAAATTTCCCCCTATTTTGCCAAGGAGACCGATTTTGTAAACGCCGCGATAGGCGGAATATCGGTTAAATGGAGCCGTCAACACGGAAAGATAATACTTAAAATCGTTACCGATCGGCAGATGACACTTAAACTTAAAGACGATTATAAGGAAACATTAAAGCCGGGTGAGCACAGATATATGTTCGAAGGATAATGCAGCCCGACCCTGCCGACGGCAGGCAGCCAACCGGCAAAGTACGGTAAGCTTACAAGCCTATGTTCCGCTGCGGCAAGGCGTCCCTGCCGTATCAAAAGCGGCCGCACGGAAAATCCCGTAGGCAGAATCGGCACAGCCTGAAACAAACCGACCCGCCGCCCGAAAAAATCGGGCGGCGGGCTTTTGCTTTGCCTGTTTTTTTGTTGATTGGCGACGGCGGTCGGGAATTGAAAAGCATAAGCGGCGTGCCAAGCCCTGTTTGCCCGCGCTGCCCGAAATATCAATTGGCGAAAAGCGTTTTTGCACTTACGAAAGCGCGGCCTTTGTGAAATCCACCGTTCCCGAATAGGGGAAAAGGCTTTGCCCCGACACATCGGAAGAAAAAACATAATATTTTTTTCCGTAATACATGGGAAGAACAAGGCTCTTTTCCACAAGAGAGCTTTCGGCCGCTTCAAGGCTTTCAAGGGTCTTTTGGGAAGAATAGACGGCCTGCATATATCCCTCATCGGTTATAATGCCGCCGTTGTCGGCGCACAGCTTTAAAAGGGTGGAATAGGCAGAATTGCCGTCGATTTCAAAGGATAACAATCCCGCCGCAAAGCTGCCGTCCTTTATTCCCTTTATAATTTGAGCACGGGTGGATTTAACGGTGTCTACCTTTACGCCGAAATACTTTTGCCAATTTTGCGCCGTATAGTTTATGACCGATTTTTGTTCGTCGGTCTCGTAAGCGATCGAAAGGGCTGTCACCTTTTTCTCCGACAGCTTTGTTTTGGCCGAAGAAAACACATCGGAAAACTGCCCGTCGGTGTTTTCGGGCAGGGTCAGCTGGGTATCCTTTCGCCAAAGCTTCCCGCAGCACACCGAATCCGGAGATACAATGTCCCCCGCCTTTTCAAAAAATTCCGGCAGTGCGTTTTGGATGCTGCTGCGGTCGGCGGCAAGGTAAAGAGCCTTTCTCACCGTCTCGTCGGCAAAGGCAGTGCCCTCGGCCGAGCTGAAGGCCATTACAACGCTTGAGCAATAATCGGACAAGAGCTGATTTTTTTTGCCTACCGAAGAAACATCCGACGAAGAAACCGTTCCGCAATCTATATTTCCGTTTTTGAGGCGGTCGAGCCTGCCGTCGGCCTTTTTAAGAGGGATGTACACTCCCCCGAGATCTGTTTTTCTCGGGCCTGAGTAATATTTGTTTTTTATAAATTTAGCCGTTTCCTCTCCCTGAGATTTAACCCAACGGGAAAGGGCAAAGGGCCCGTTTGATATTGTGGTGTCCTTGGTCATGCAATATTTTCCGCCCGCCGCATCAAAGCCGTCTTCCCTGCAGGGCATACCTGCAGGTCCCGCAAAGGCATAGAGAATTTCGCTGTCCTCCCGCTCGAGATAAACGGTCAGGCTGCCGTCGTCATAGGAGATTCCGAGAGCCTCGGGCGACTGCTCTGCCGCCGATATTGCCTTTGCGTTTTTAATGCTCGAAAGGGCGGCGCTTCCGGCAAAGCGGGTGGATGGATCCACCGCCCGTTTAAGGTTGAAGGCAAAATCCGCCCCCTTAACGGCCTCGCCGTCCGACCATTTGGCGTCCTTTCTCAGAGTGAAGGAAACCGTAAGACCGTCCTGAGAAAGGCTGTAGCTTTCGGCCGCGCCGCAGCTGAAGCTTCCGTCGTTTTCGAGAATAAGAAGCGGTTCGAAAATATTATAAAGAATTGTCAGCTCGGTATCGTTTGAAGCGATGAGCGGATCGACCGAATCGGGCAGCACCTCGGTCTCGTAGGTTATGACTTTGGAGCCGTCCTCCTTACAGGATGAAAGGGTCAGTATTATCGAAAGCGCCGCAAGGACGCACAAAAGCTTTTTCATGTTGCACCTCTTCGGATTTTTTTAAAAAGGGGCGTTATGCTGCGCCGACCACGGACAGCATTTGTTTTATTTGATTTTAACATTTTCATGTTCTCATTTCAACGGTTATGACACTAATTTAACATTTTTTTATTTTTTTGTTTTCCGCGCGGTGTTTTTATGTTAAAATAAAATTGTAAAGTCCCGGAGCCTTGACCGAAGCTTGCTGCTTTCTCCCGATTTTCCCTTTGTAACGGGTTTTTGTTTTTTTGATAAATTGTGTCGGCAAAGCCGCTCTTTTACATAGATTTTACATTGTAAAGCTATTTGATTTTACCTTTTTGCTTTATTATAAAGATGTAAAAAGAAAGGAAGTATTTTGTATGGTATATTGTGTCGAAGACGATTCCGGAATTCGCGATCTGATGATATATGCCCTCAAGGCTTCGGGATTTGACGCCGAAGGCTTTGCCGACGGCAGGGAGTTTTTCTCGGCTCTTTCGGAAAATCTTCCCGAAATAGTGCTTCTTGACATAATGCTCCCCGGCGAGGACGGCCTTTCTATACTCAAAAAATTGCGGTCAAACGCCGCAACGGCTCGTCTGCCGGTTATAATTGCCACGGCCAAGGGCACCGAATACGACAAGGTCATCGGCCTCGACTCGGGCGCAGACGACTATCTTGCAAAGCCCTTCGGCATGATGGAAATGGTGTCGAGGGTTAAGGCACTGCTCCGACGCAGCCGTCCCGAGGCGGTAAAGGACGAGCTTATCATCGGCGATTTATGCCTGAGCACGGCCGAGCACACGGTCAGAGCCGGAGACAAAGCCATCGACCTCACTCTCAAGGAATTCAACCTTTTAAAGTTGTTTCTTGAAAATAAAGGGCTGGTTTTCACCCGCGAACAGCTTCTTTCGAAAATATGGGGAGAACAATTCATCGGAGAAAGCCGCACGGTCGATGTGCACATCGCCACTCTGCGCACCAAGCTCGGCAAATGGGGCGACTGTATAAAAACCGTTCGCGGAGTAGGATACAGAATGGAGGACAAACTATGACAAAAAAGATTTTCCGTTCTATCTTTGCGGTCGCACTGACCGTTTTTCTTGCCTGTCTCATCATAATTATGGGCGCGCTTTACGAATATTTTTCGTACACCCAGATGAATCAGCTCAAAACCCAAACCGAGCTTGCCGCCGCGGGAGTTGAGCTGTCGGGCACCGACTATCTGAACAGGCTTTCGGCAAAGGACTACCGCATAACCCTTATCGAGGCCGACGGCAGGGTGGTGTTCGATTCCTCGGCCAGCACCGCCACCATGGAAAACCATTTGGAGCGCGCCGAGATAAAGGAGGCCCTTGCAAACGGCTTCGGTCAATCGACAAGATATTCAAGCACCCTTATGGAGCGTCAGCTTTACTGCGCCAAAAAACTTTCGACCGGCGAAGTGATCAGAGTCTCCTGTTCCCAGTACACCTGGTGGACGCTGTTTGTGGGAATGCTTGAGCCGATAATCATATTGCTTTTCGTGGCGATATTCCTGTCGCTGTTTTTGGCCTTCAGACTATCTAAAAAAATTGTCGAGCCGCTAAACAAGCTTGACCCCGACAATCCCGAAAATCCGGTTTACGAGGAGCTTTCTCCCCTTGTAGAACGGCTGAAAAGCCAAAAGGAGGAGCTTGCCTTTAAGGAGGCCGAGCTTAAAAAACGCAAGGACGAATTTAATGCCGCCACAAAACGCATGAACGAAGGACTTGTTCTTTTAAACGAAAAGGGCAGGATACTCAGCATAAACGACACCGCCTCCCGACTTCTTTCGGTCAGCCGATATTCGGTGGGCAAGGACATTTTGCTTCTAAACAGCTCGATTGAAATGCAGGAGCTTATCGGACGGGCAAAGGAGGGACATCACACCGAGATGACCGTTCCTCTTGACGGCGCCGATTTTGAAGTGACCGCAAGCCCCGTTTTAAGCGACAAAAAGGTCACGGCCATTGCCCTGCTCATAGTTGACATAACCGAAAAGGAAAAATCCGAGCAGATGCGCAGAGAATTTACCGCCAATGTCTCCCACGAGCTTAAAACCCCTCTCCAAACCATATCGGGCTGTGCCGAGCTTATGGAAAACGGCATCGCAAAGCCTCAGGACATCAAGGCGTTTTCCCACAGAATCCATTCCGAAGCCAAACGAATGATAACCCTTGTGGACGATATAATCGATCTGTCACGCCTTGACGACGGAACGGCCGACACGGCAAAAGAGCCGGTAAAGCTGCTTGAAGTCGCAAAAACCACCGCCGACATTTTAAAGGACAGCGCCGAAAAACAAAACATCACCCTTTCGGTTGAGGGCGACGATGTAAAGGTGATCAGCGTTTCAAGACTCATCTGCGAAATAATATACAATCTTTGTGACAACGCCATTAAGTACAACCGCAAGGGCGGAAGCGTTAAGGTGTTCATAAAGGACAGGGGCGATTTTGCCGACATTTCGGTATCCGACACCGGCATCGGAATTCCCGCGGATCAAAAGGATCGGGTGTTCGAGCGGTTTTTCCGTGTTGACAAAAGCCATTCCAAGGAGGTCGGCGGAACGGGACTGGGGCTTTCGATAGTCAAGCACGCCGTTAAAAATCTCGGCGGAGAGATTTCTCTTGAGAGCGAGCTCGGCAAGGGCACCACTGTAACCGTTACCGTTCCGAAAGAGTAACATTTTTCCGAAAACGGACTGTTTGCGAGAAATAACCCTTCCCGAGAATGTAACCGTTCCCGAAAAGGCGGCAGCCCTTTCCGAGAAAAGCAGCCCATTCCCGAGACAGCAGTTTCCTTTTTAAAAGCAAATCATAACATAAAGAATTCCCCCTGCGGCAGTGCTCAACCGTCGCAGGGGGAATTTTATTTGGTTGTATGTGCCGTGTTAAGGTCAAACGCGGTAGGTTTTATCAGCCTTCCTGCTGTTCCGAGGGTACATAGTTTACGACATAGTCGGTGCAATCGGCCACCTTGTCTTTCGGAATCTCAAAAGCAACCATTTGAGCCGAAAATCTTGCATCGGGAACGCTTTCGCCTTTTTTGGAAACCCTAACCGTTACGGTTGCGGTCTTGTCGTTTACCTCAACGCCTTCTGCCTGACTGTCCATGCTTAAATTGCCGTTAATTCCGATGTCTACCGACAGTAACAGGGCGCTTGTTTCAAAGAACTTGTCGGTCAGCGCACCGAAGTATCTGCCGGGCAAGCTGTTCTCAAGGTCGGCATTTTCGGCCTTTTCCGATAAGAAGGCGTCCAGCTCGGCTTTCGATCTGATTATGGCCTTGGCATTGACCTGAGAAGCACCGGTGTTTTTGACCGTGGTTTCAAAGGCCTGCCTGTTCATGCCGCCGTTTTCGTTGGTATAATCTTCGTCAAGACGAACCTCGCAGAATTCGGCCTCATCGAACATGAGATGTTTGGGTACTTCCACGCACACCAGGTCTCTCGAAGGCGCTTCGTCCGCCTCGCCGTGTTTATACTTTATCAAAATGTTCTTACCTTTTGAAACCATGCCCGACAGCTTTGCCTTTTTAGCGGTGTTGAACGGGTCGACAAAGCACACCAGACTGTTGCTGTTGAAAAAGTTTTCTTCATATTCTTCTCCCTCAGCTCTGTAAACAGCACCGGCAAGATACTGCTCGTAGGTTTTAATGATGACCGGTTTTTGTGGGGTGTAATCGTTTCTGACCGTTTTTTTCACGGTCGCTTTTTGCATGTCCGGCTCGACATAAAGCAGATGATCTTCCTCGAGACCGACCAAGCCACGGAGGATTAACAACGCGTCGTCGGTAGAAAGTTTTCCGTTTCCGTCGGCATCGGCTTCAAACCCCGCTTCGGCGGTCATGTAAACGGTCTTGCTGTCGACGATGGGCGTTTTCAGTCCGACCACGCACCGCAAAACCTCGAGAGCATCCTCGGTTGTGACCTTTTCGTCCCTGTCGGCGTCGCCGGTGTAAGTGCTCATATCACCCCCGGGCAGGGTGGAAACCGCTTCGGCGTTTGCACAGGGCGCCGCCGCAAGCATCAATCCCGCCAAAACAAGCGACATGACCGATTTCATTTTTTTCATAACTATCACCTCATAAGTATATTATTTCGACGCGGTTGACAGAAAGAGCAAAACCTTTAATTTTCTATTTTACAAAATTCCATCAACACCCAGTTAATATATGTATATTATACTTACTCTTGTCGGTGATGTCAATACCCAATTTGAAAATTTTTCACTAACTTACAACGGCACCGAGTATAAGCTGGGCATCCTCCGAGTTAACAACGCCGTCGTTGTTAAAATCTCCGAGATATTTTTGGAGGTTGGATAGCTCTGTAACACCGTTTACCGACTGCAGGACCATCAAGGCATCATCTGACGACAAACCGGTGGAATAATCAACATCGCCGACTATTAAGTTCATGGTTTTCTTGTCGGTAAAGGCGGTGTTATTAACAGTATTGTTATAGCTGCCGAAATCGATAATTGTATTTCCGAGGTTATCGACCAGGGAATAGCTCATTCCGGAAACCACTTTGCTGTCATTTGTCGAATCTTTGACAGTGAATCCCCAGTCACAGCCGCAAATTGCACCGCTTATGTCGGTAACACTATAGTACGGAAAGGCAATAGTTCCGCTGAACGGTGAATATCCACCCACATTGTAAAAAGCGGTATTTGTCGTCGAAGAAGGAATTCCGTTGCCGAATTCCGTGGAAATACCTGTTTGTGACATGCTGCCGGTTGAAAGGGTCATTTTACCGAAAACATAGGGGGTATCATTCATTACGGTTATAAATTTATAATATGACTTGCTCTTGCCGCAGGTAAAGGCCGCTGCACGAGCAGATGTAAATGAAGACTGCCAGTTGCCCGAAATCTGGGAATTCTTATTTAATGTGTCATAAAGCACCCAAACATATCCGCTGTTTTCCCAGTTGCTTCCCCAGGAATTTGCCACCTTAAAGGCGCCCTTTTCACTGGGAGATATAACACCGTCGCCGTTTACATCAAAGCAAACATTGTCGTTATATCCGACGATTGCCATTGCATGAAGGCTTCTATCGTATTCTTCGTTATATTTAACACCCACTCTTGTGACAATGGAACCGTAACTGCTCGAATTTTTAATCTCAAATTTGGTGTCGGTGTCGGCTTCCAAAACATTTCCGCTTATAAGCCTTCTTTTTACCGTTTCAAGCTCGGTCGAGCTCGGAGAGGTTATAACGCTTGTACTTGCGGGAATATTGACCGTATACCATTCCTTGAGTCTTTTTTCGGCGGCTTTTGCACTCAACGCAAAGTCCTGCGGCCATCTTGAAGTCATATCCTGACCATTATACGGGACATCATCAAGAGAATTCGCTCCCGTGGCCTTAAGGGTGTTGTAAATGGCCGATGCGCTCGTTCCCCCATTCCCGTCGTCTCCCACGGCGTGGCTGTATGTCCACTGGGGAGAAGCTATAAAGCCGGAAGTGGATACCGGCGTGCGGTTAAGCCTGTTATATTCGTATGTAAACTGGTAATAGGTCGTTGCGAATGCGGCACAGGTTCCTCTGTTTCCTTGGGATGTAATGGGCGGGAAATAAGGAGATGTGCTGAGGTCTACGCTTGAGGGAAGCGAAGCCGCTACTGTTTGAATACCGTAAACGGTATCCCCTTCGGTGTAGGCATGCTCGATCAGGGTCTGTTCGTCGGTCGGCAGGACACCGTAACAGTGCTCCGCACATGACGCGGTTGCGGTTTCGTATGCCTTGTCCACATCGGCGCCTGCCGGGGTTAATATAGTCCCCGCCAAAAGCGATGCGACAATGCACATTGACAATAGATTCTTTTTCATACTTTTTATACCTCCTTTAAGGTTTGACTAAATTATACAGTAATAATTTGGAAATGTCAATACATTTTTTATATTTTTTGTAATATTTTTTTATTTTTTGTAAATCTTGCGTGCCCATTAAGGAAAAGTGTCGGTATACGAAAGCGGGAAAATGCTTCTTGACAAGGCTTTAGAGGAATATTATAATAAAGATAATCTATTAAAGGAGTGTATGTAATATGCGCAGTTATGGTTCTATATCCAAAGACGACATCATGAGGGAGTTATTGGGAGGCAGTTCCTCGGGAGATTTTACCTCCGCCATTTCAATTCTCGCCGGTATTTTGGCAATTGCCGCCACCGTTCTCGCCTTTGTTTTCATCCTTTCCAAAAAAGGCAGAGCAAGTCAGAATCCCTTTGTTAAATTCCTTGTTAATGTTTGCGATTTCCGCAGCCTTATCATTGAAAAAATTCTTAAAGCCCTCTACATTTTCTTTACCTCCTTTACCATTCTCTACGGCTTCCTCGGAATTTTCAATTTCGGCTCCTACAACTACGGCGCAACCCTTCTCCAGAGTCTGCTCACATTAATTCTCGGACCTATTGCCATTCGTATTTTTTACGAGCTGATTATGCTGGCCGTTTTGGCGGTTAAAAACATAATCCAGATCAACAACAAGCTTTCCAAGCTTACCGGAGACGACGCTTCGGCAAATGTTGATTTCGACGCCGATCTTTCCGCCCTTAAAAAATATGCTCCCGCCGTTCCTGTTCGGCCTGCCGCTCCCGCACAGCCCACTGCTCCCGCACAGCCTGCGGCACCTGTACAGCCCCACACGGTATACTGCGAAAAATGCGGAACCCCCTACGATGAAAATGCCGGCGGCTGCCCCAACTGCAGCAAGTAATTAACCTCCCCGGCAGAATAAACCCAAAAAGAAACACCGCTCACGGTCGAAAAAACGGCTGTGAGCGGTGTTTTTTGTTTTAAAACAAATTAAAAGGGTTGCGGTTGGGACGAATTATAAAAGAACAGGTCACGGCGTTTTTGCCGAAAGCATTATGTGGGGGCTGCCTGTCATAAATCAAGCTTCCGTTTTTACCCCTTTCGTTTTTTGAGATTGTCGTAAAAGGCCTGTTCGTTTTTATTGTCCCCCGGTTTATAGTAAACCGTGTTTTTTAAACTGTCGGGAAGATATTGCTGCTCGACATAATGATTTTCAAAGTCGTGGGGATAAAGATACCCCTGCCCCTTTTTCTCGGCGTCTTCTCCGTCAAAATGCTTGTTTTGAAGGCACCGCGGCACAGGCCCCGCCTTTCCGCTTTCCACATCCTTTTGCGCCGCCGAAACGGCAAGATAGCCTGAATTTGACTTGGGCGACAGGGCGATGAGAATGGCGGCGTCGGCAAGGGGCAGACGCGCCTCGGGCATTCCAAGCTGCAGCGCCATATCCACCGCCGATTTGACGATGGGAATAATCTGCGGATAGGCAAGCCCCACATCCTCGCAGGCCGCACACATAAGCCTTCGGCAGGCCGACGGCATGTCTCCCGCAAGAAGTATTCTCGAAAGATAATGCACCGCCGCGTCGGGATCGGAGCCTCTCAGCGACTTGTGCAGAGCGGAAATACAGTCGTAATGCTCGTCCCCCGTTCGGTCGTATCGCTGAGCCGAGTTTTTGGTAAGCTCGTCCACAAGCTCGGCAGATATAACGGCGGGATTTTGCCCTGCGGGACAGGCAAGCATACACATTTCGCATATACCCATCGCCTTTCGAACGTCCCCGCCGCAGGCATCGGCAATCCTGCTTTTTGCAACATCGGAAAGATCAACGGTCACGCCGTTTTCCTCGGCCAAAATGTCGAAGGCACGGTCAATTGCGGGTTTAACATCCTCGGGGGTCACGGGTTTAAACTCAAAAACACTGCAACGGCTGAGCAGGGCATTGTAGATATAAAAATAGGGGTTTTCGGTGGTGGAGGCAATCAGCGTTATGCCCCCGTTTTCCACCGTTTCGAGAAGGGATTGCTGTTGCTTTTTGGTGAAATACTGAATTTCGTCCAGATAAAGAAGAATTCCTCCCGGGGCGGCAAGGGTGCCGATTTGGGAAATGACATCCTTGATGTCGGAGGTCGAGGCGTTTGTGCAGTTGAGCCGACAAAGCTTTCGGTCGGTTTTTGCGGCGATAATGGAGGCGAGGGTGGTTTTCCCGGTGCCGGAGGGTCCGTAAAAGATGAGATTGGGAATGTCGCCCGACTCAATTATATTGCGAAGAGCCTTGCCTTTACCGATAAGATGGGGCTGTCCCACCATTTCATCAAGGTTTTTAGGGCGTATACGGTCGGCCAAAGGAGCACGCATCTTTTCCTTCCTCCCTTAATAAAAGATTTTTTCAAGCCTCGGTTTTATAACCAGCGTCAATCCGCAGGCGGCTGCGATTTTCACCGCGTCGCCCAGAAGGAAGGGCACGACGCACACGCCGAGGGCGTAAAGCACTCCCTTCCCGGTAAGAGCCAAAAACCACGCCGTTCCGAAGGCGTAAAGCACCGCCGTTCCGACAATGCAGGAAATGGGGAGCATTATTTTTTTGTCACAGAATTTAAGCAAAAGTCCGATAACCAAAACACAGGGGATATATCCGATTATGTATCCGCCGGTCACTCCCACAAGCTTTTGAAAGCCGCCTTCAAAGCCCGAAAAAACAGGTACCCCCACCGCTCCGAGCAGTATATAAACCGCCGTTGCGGGAAGAGCAATGCTGAGCTTTGCCGACATAGCTGTAAAGTAGACGGCTAAAGTGGCAAGGGAAATCGGCACCGGGCCTATCTGCAAAGAAAACGGTGCGGCAACACACAAAAGTGCTGCGAAAAGCGCCGTAAGCACGGTGGAACCTGTCTTTGTGTTCATAATCCCCTCACCTTCGAAGTCACGGCGGCCACAAGCAGGGCCATCATATTAACGGCCACGATCGAAGCCCCCACCGGAAGATTTAAAAAGAAGGACAGGAAAAGTCCCAAAAGAAAGCACACCACCGACACGACCGACGAAACGACCACCACCGATTTAAAACTTTTGACCAGCCGCTTTGATATGAGGGCAGGGAAAATAATTAAGCTCGCGATGAGCAGGGTGCCCATCATTCTCATTCCGATAACTACCGTCACTGCGGTCAAAAAAGAGATGAAAAACTGATAAAGGGTAACATTTATTCCGCAGGCCTTGGCATAAATCTCGTCGTAGGTTACCATGAAAAGGCGGTTATAAAGCAATATAAAGGCCACAATGACCACCAGCCCGAGAATTATGCTTAGCACAAGGTCGGTATCGGTTGTGCCGAGAATGCTTCCGAACATATAGCTGTACACATCAACGCTCATTCCGCCCGAAAGGTAGGTTATTATTATTCCGAGGGATAAAGCCCCCGTTGAAACCACACCGATGGCGGTATCGCCGTTTCCCCCGCTTTTCTGGCTTATGAGCATAATGGCAAAGGAGGCCGCCGCCACGATGGGCATGGAAACATAAATAGGCGACCACCCGAGGGCAATGGCAAGAGACAGAGAAGCAAAGCCGATGTCTGCAAGGCCGTGACCGATTAGGGCATAGCGCTTGAGTACCAATATCACCCCGAGCAGGGCGGCGCACACGGATATAACCGTTCCGACGATAAGGGCGCGGGTCATAAAGGGCTGGGAAAGAGCCGACAAAAACTCACTCATGCTTGCACCCCCTGTGATGATGATAAAAGTGCCATGCCTCGGCATTCCCGTCAAATTCTATTTTTTGATTGATTACAATAACACGGTCGGCGTATTTGCCGATCTCCTCCATATCGTGAGAGACCATGACCACCGTCATACCGTCGGCGTTAAACTGCTTGAGCATTGTGTAAATCTCGGCCGAGATGCCTGCGTCAAGCCCCGCGCAGGGCTCGTCAAGAAACAAAAGCTTGGGCTTTCGGCAAATCGACCGTGCAAGCATGACCCTTTGCTGCTGGCCGCCCGAAAGACCGCCTATGCGCTTGTCGGCGATGGACTGTATCCCCATTTTTTCAATGGCAGCCCCTGCAAGCGCCTTGTCCTCCTTTGAATAGAAGGTGGAAAACCTTCTTCCGCTTTTTTGCGTGCCTGTCAGCACAACCTCTTTTACCGTGGCAGGGAAACCTTTCTCAACGGGATTTTGCTGGGGAAGATATGATATTTCATCGGGCGAGAGGGGGGTATTAACGCTGCCGCCGTCGGTGGGCACAAGCCCCATTATTGCCTTTAGCAGGGTGGATTTTCCGGAGCCGTTGTTGCCCACAAGACAGAGGTACTGCCCCTGCTCCACATCGAGAGAGACATTCTGCAAAGCCGGAACCCTCCCGTATGATACCGTTAAGTTTTTTACCGAAAGGATGTTCATTAGGCAAGACCCTTCTTTAGATTTTCCAAATTTCTTTTCATGATGTCCACAAAGGAAACGCCGCTTTCAAAATCCTCTTTGGAAAGATTGTGAGCCGTGCTGAACTCGGCGAGAGAACAGCCCGCAGCATCGGCAATCGACCGCGCCACCTTGGGATCGGCAAGCTCCTCGTGGAAGATGTATTTTGCTCCCGAGGCCTTTATGTCCTCGGTTATTTTTGCGACGGTTTTGGAGCTGGGCTCCACATCGGTGGTGCAGGAATTATAAACAGTTTCATATTTAAGGTTATAGGCATCGGTGAAATATTTATAGGCAAACCGTCCGCCGAAAAAGATTTTTTTGTCTCCCGCATTTTGAACCGTTTGCTTAAACTGCCCGTCAAGATCGTTAAGCTCGGCCTTTAATGCGTCGGCGTTTTCGGTGTAATAATCCTTGTTTTCGGGCTGTTTCCCGCAAAGCGCCGAGCTTATTTCATCGACCATGATAACGGCGTTTTTCATGTCCAGCCACATATGAGGATCCTTTTCGTCTCCGTCGATGTCGTCCTTGAGGGTAACGGCCGAGGAAAGATCGATAACGGCGGTTTTCTGTCCCACCGAGGCGCCCGAAAGCACCCGCTTAACCCAAGGCTCCATTCCGTCTCCCGTGTAAAGAAACAGATCACAGCTTCCGATAGCCGAAATATCCTGAATGGTGGGGTCATAGGAATGAGCCTCCACGCCGGGCGACAGCAAAAGTTTAACATCGGCCTTGTCCCCCGCTATTTTTTTTGCAAAATCATATTGAGGGAAAAGAGTGGTCACGATGCTTAGCTTTTCTTCGCCCTCCTTCGAAACTTGCTCCTGTTCATCCTTTTTGCAGGAAGAAAGACAGAGCATCACGGCAGCGGCAAGAAAAGCGGCCGCAAAACGGCAAAAAAGTTTTTTCATAAAAATACTCCTGATATAAATAATAGAATTAATGTCAATCAGTGCACGGTCATTGCGGGCATACGGTCTGACAAATCAAAATCGCATGATCAACGCCGTAATAAACCGTGGGGCGGGCAGCTCGGCCGGGCAGCGGTTTAAGCAAAGTGCAGCCCTCTGCCGTGTCAGTGAAGGTCAATCCTTAATGTTCCTTGTGGCGGCGGCGTTAAGCCCCATATCCGCCCTGTTTCCGGCGAGCAGCTCATAATACCCCTGAACTCCCACCATGGCGGCGTTGTCTCCGCAGTATTTAAGCTCGGGGAGGAACAGTCTTTTCCCCGATTTTTCACAGCTTTCAAGAAGCTTCCTTCTAAGCAGAGAATTGGCCGAAACTCCGCCCGCAACGGCTATCCTGTCAAAGCCCTCTTTTTCTGCGCAAAGCATGGTTTTTTCGACGCATATGTCGCACACCTTTTGCCTGACGGCTGCCGACAGATCCTCTTTCGAATAACTTTGTTTTTTCTGATCGGCATTGTGTATTATATTTATGACGGCGGTTTTAAGCCCCGAAAAGCTGAAATCAAAAAGGCTTCCGTCCACCGAGGGTGTGGGGAGCTTAAATTTCGACGGATCGCCCTTTTCGGCCACAAGATCAAGCTCCACCCCGCCGGGATAGCTCATCCCCATGGCGCGGGCGGTCTTGTCGAAGCATTCCCCCGCCGCGTCGTCCCGCGTTTTTCCCAGCACGCGGAATTTTGTATAATCGTCCACCACAACTATCTGGGTATTTCCGCCCGATACCACAAGACAAAGAAAGGGCGGCTCGAGATCGGCGTGGGTAATATAGTTTGCCGCAATGTGGGAGCGCAGATGATGTACCCCGCACAGCGGCCTGCCCGACGAAAGGCACAGTCCCTTTGCAAAATTGACCCCCACAAGAAGCGAGCCTATAAGCCCGGGATATGCGGTGACGGCTACGGCGTCGATTTCGCCGATTGACAGCCCCGCTAAGCTTAGCGCCTTTTCGGTAACGGCGCAAATACTCTCGGTATGCCGGCGGGAGGCAATTTCGGGAACCACCCCTCCGAAGACCCTGTGGGTCATTATTTGAGAGGCGACGGCTGCGGACAGCACCCTTCTCCCCTCGGTAACTGCGGCGGCAGTGTCGTCGCAGGAGGATTCTATTGCGAGAATTTTCATATTTCGGTCAATTTCCTTTGCTGATGATTTTGCTCTTAAGGGGTGTTTCGGACAAGCGCGGCCGAGCCGACAGGGTCGGTCTGTAATTGCCGCAGTGCCGTGCATCTTAAAAGCTTTTTAAAGAGGTGTGCCGCAAAACGCGGCGACTGAAGGAGCCTCTCAAATAAAGGCCGTCAATACCCTTGCCGCAAAGCTCATTTATTTTTATTATAGATCATGTTAAGCCCCTCTAAAAGCAGATTGCTGTTGAGAATATAATCCCTCTTGCAGTAGGCGGTAACGGCGGCGGCTCTTCCCCCCGTCGCGATCAGTGTGGCCTTTTGGCCAAGCTCCTCTTCAATGCGCTGCGCCATTCCGTCCATCATGGCGGCGGTGCCGTATATAAGACCGGATTTCATCGATTCGACGGTATTTGTTCCGATAACCGCTCCGGGATTTTCAAGCTCGATAAAGGGAAGCTGGGCGGTTTTTGAGGCCAGGGCATCGAGAGAAATCCCCATTCCGGCCGTGATCGTCCCTCCGAGGAACTCTCCCCTTTCATTCAACACGCTTATGGTGTTGGCCGTCCCCATGTCGAATATAATGCAGGGAAGATGATATTTTGCCGCGGCGGCGACCCCTCCCACCACAAGGTCGGCACCGAGCTGGGCGGGATTGTCTATTTTAATGTTAAGGCCGGTTTTGACCCCGGGACCGACTATGCAAAGAGAAAGCCCCAGCACCTTTTTGACCGCCTGTTTAAGAGCTACATTGACCGCAGGAACGACCGACGCGGCAATGGCACCGTCAAAGGCTTCAAAATCGAAGCCCTCCAATTTTATGAGATTGTAAAGGTCGACGGCATACTGGTCGCCGGTACGCTCCACCTCGGTGGACATTCTTATCGAGCCCTTTAGCTGCTCTCCGCAAAAAAAGCCGATGGTTGTGCAGGTGTTCCCCACATCAAAAACAATTACCACAGAACTACACTTCCCGTTTTGATATTCAGAAATTATATAAGCGCCCGGCCGCCCTCGGAGCAGGCGCCATAGGTTAAAACAGCGCGTTAAGGCGATATAGATGTATTTTAACATAATTACGCTCAAAAATCAACAAGCCGCAAAGAAAAACCGCGCGGCCGAAAAACCGCGCAAGATATTTAAAACAGCCCCTTGCCTAAAGGCTTCTCAAAACAAAAGGACCCCGGTTATACCGAAGTCCTTTTAAGGTCCAAAGTTTTAAAGCAATTAAAGTTTTTTGAAACATCATACGCCCGACCCGACGGTTTTTTGTCGCCCGGGTCATGTCGGTTGTGATCTGCCGTGTCAAAGTCCCCGGCGAAAAATCAGATAAAGTAAATTTCGACATTTCTTCTGCCGAAGTTCATGGCCGAAGAGCCGTCCCAGAAGAAAAGGTCAACCTTAACGGTGGAGTTGCTTATAAATCCGCCGGTATCGGCCGCCTTGGCCACACCGTAGATATAGCTTCCGTCGGAGGCGCGAATGTACATCATGGTACCGTAGGGGATCTGGCGGGGGTTGACGGCGATATATCCCAGCTGTGCCGGCTCTCCGGTAGCTGTGATGTTGCCGTCCTCTGGGGAATATGCCGTTGCAACGGCGGTTATGCATTTGGAATAATTAAGCGGACGACCGTTTTCGTCAACCTCGATGGGGCTTCCCACGCTCAAGGGAGAAACCAGTCTGCCGTTGACCTCGGCCGAGGAAGTAATTCCCGAATCGGAGGTTTTAACAGCGTCCGCTGCGGCAACCGTCTCGGTTCCTGCGGCCGATGAGCTGTAGGTCGCTGCCGACGCACCGGACTGCTTTTGCTTTGTGCCCTTTAAAACCTCGGCGGTTACAGGCTCATTAACGGTGGTTGACGAAAGTTCCTCTCGGGAGATCTCGTTTTGGTCGCTGTAAATTACCTTATAGCTTTTTTGGCAAAGGCCGTTTACGCCCTCGGTCTTAACCTTTTCCTCTCCCTCGAAAAGCTCGTCGGAATCGGTATATACGGTTTCAAAGGGAATTTCCTCGGTTGCGGTCTCGTAAACGGTGTAGTTGTACGCCACGGTCACGGCCGTGTCCTCGGTGAGAATGGTGTTAAGGGGAAGGTCGACCGAATAGCTGACGGTGGGAAGACTTCCGAGCCTTTCAAGGGCTATCTCAAGAGAGCTGCAATAAAAAGCTCCGGTTTTTGTTTCGCCGTCCTTGGTCACCGTGAGGGTGAAGGGGCTGCCTACCGAAAGGTAATAGCCGTTGTCGTTTTCGTAAAGCTCATAGCCGTCGTTTTCCGAAATCTCAATACCGTAGGTCGAAATCATTTTGTCGACCTCGGTGAGAACGGTGGAGAAAACCTTTTTTTCGCCCTTGTTGTATACCGTAAGGGGGCGTTCATTCCTTCCCGCCGTAAAGGCGAGAACCGTGCTCGACATAAGCAATGTGAAGATGACAAGCACGATAACAGGGGTTCTGACAAAGCGCAGGATACCTTTTGCATTGTCGTTGAAACTAAACATAAGATAAAATTCCTTTCAAAAGAGCGCCGCAAATAAGTCGCTGATGGCGCCGATTAGCCCGAGCCGCAAAACAAATTTTTTGCGGAGTTGTTTCGAGCCTTGATTATTATATGAACCAAAAGCGAAGCAGTCAACATTCGGTTTAGAAGTTTTTTTTGGGCAGAAAGACAAAAAATAATGCCCAAAGAGACTTATAAAACGGTTACAAAAGTGTTACAAATGCGGTTATTGGCATTTTCTGTATTACGGCTGTAACCTCTTTTGTGCATAATGACCCCCTGTCGTGTTTTATAATCACCATTATAAAACATCGGTGTTTTCTTTTGTTTTCTTTAAAATTTGTTTAATTTCTCGTGTTTACTTAAAAATGAAAAAGAAATTTTCATTACAAAAAAACTCAAAATCATACAATTTCAGGCAAAAACCCCTTTAAAATTTAAAAAGTTATCAATTTTGTAACCTTATTATTCTTAATTAGAATAATAATTCGATAATATTTTTTTGATTTTTTTTAAAAATGGCGGTAAATTACTCTTTTTTATTGTTTTTTAGGTCAAAAACACACTGCAAAGTGGGAAATAAAAGCCGATTTTTAACTAAAATCGGCCGAAAAATGCCCAAGCGACGCTTAAAACTTGTCGGTTGGGCAAAACCGTTTAAAAAAACCGTTTAAATAAGACGCCTCCCCGTGTTTTTAAAAGAAATGCACAGTCTAGGATTTCGGCGTTCCTTACAAAGGAGTCACAACCTCCGGCAAAGCCGGAGGCTTGAATAAGCCCTAGAAGGGCATTTTACAGGCCACACCCCTAAAGGGGC
>CAKSPR010000021.1 GCA_934486455.1 uncultured Eubacteriales bacterium | reverse complement strand
AATCAAAGCCGTCAGCCGATATCCTTCATCGAAAGGCTTATGCGCTTTTTATCGAGATCGACTCCGATCACCTTAACATTGACCACATCGCCCACCTTCAGCTTTTCGGAGGGGTGCTTTATAAAGCTGTTGCATATCTGAGAAATGTGTACAAGACCGTCCTGATGTACTCCGATGTCCACAAACGCACCGAAATCAATGACATTTCTCACCGTTCCCTTGAGGGTCATTCCCTCTTTAAGATCCTTCATTTCCATCACATCCGAACGAAGAAGTGGCGGCGGAAGCTCATCTCTCGGATCTCTTCCCGGCTTTGACAGCTCTTTGATAATGTCTTTAAGGGTGGGCTCGCCTATTGAAAGCTGTTCCGAAAGACTTTTGGTCCCCTCCTTTTCCGCCATTTTTTCAAGAGAGCAAAGCTCCCCTGCGCCGATTGCCTTTTTGGAAAATCCGAAGTGGCAGAGCAGACTCTCGGCCGCCTTGTAGCTTTCGGGGTGAACGCCGGTATTGTCGAGAGGATTTTTTCCGTCGAATATTCTTAAAAATCCCGCGCATTGCTCAAACGCCTTGGGACCGAGCTTGGGAACCTTTTTAAGCTCGGTTCTCGATTCAAAACGACCGTTTTGCTCGCGGTAGGTAACAATGTTTTTGCAAACCGCCGACGACAGTCCCGAAATGTGTGAAAGCAGCGATTCCGACGCAGTATTAAGATCGGCGCCCACGCTGTTCACGCAATCCTCAACCACACCGTCAAGAGCTTGAGAAAGCTGTTTTTGAGGCATGTCGTGCTGATACTGTCCGACGCCTATGGCCTTGGGCTCGATCTTAACAAGCTCGGCCAACGGATCCTGAAGTCTTCTTGCAATGGAAACGGCGCTTCTGAGGGTCAGATCGAATTCGGGCATTTCCTCTGCCGCAAGCTTAGAGGCCGAATAAACGCTGGCTCCCGCCTCGCTGACCACCATATAGGATACCTTTCGGCCTACCTCGGGCAGCACCGACACGGTAAACATCTCGGTTTCCTTTGACGCGGTGCCGTTGCCTATGGCGATTATGTCGACGCCGTATTTTTCGATAAGCTTTTTAAGAGTCTGCTTTGAGGCTTCGACCTGGGCTTTTCCGTGGGTAGGGTAAATGACCGCCGTGTCAAGCACCTTGCCGGTGGGATCGACCACCGCCACCTTACAGCCGGTTCGATAGCCCGGGTCAAGACCTATGGCCGTTTTTCCCTTTATAGGGGGCTGAAGAAGAAGCTGGCGGAGATTTGTTCCGAAGACCTTGATTGCCGATTCATCGGCCTTTTCGGTAAGCTCGTTTCTTATTTCCCGCTCGATCGAAGGAAAGACAAGACGGCTGTATGCGTCCTCGCAGGCCTCCTTTACCGCCGCCGCGCAGGAGCCTTCACCCTTTACAAACATAGAATAAACGGCGTTAAGGGGTCTTTCGCTGTCCACGCTTACCGACACCTTCAAAAAGTCTTCCTTTTCGCCGCGGTTTATGGCAAGCACCCTGTGGCCGGCTATCTTTCCGACGGCCTGAGAAAAGTCATAGTAGGTTTCGTAAACGCTCTTTTCCTCCCCCGCCGCCTTGCAGTCGACCGTACCGTTCAGATAAACGAGGTTTCTCACCCTGCGCCGTACATCGGCATTGTCCGAAACGCTTTCGGCGATAATGTCCTTGGCGCCGCAAAGGGCCTCCTCTGCCGTGTTCACTCCCTTTTCGGGATCGATATATTTTTCGCAAAGGGTCATTACATCGGTATTGTTAAGCTGACAGAGCAATATCTCGTTTGAAAGAGGCTCAAGCCCCTTTTCCTTTGCCGCCGACGCTCTTGTCTTTCTTTTGGGACGGAAGGGGCGGTAAATGTCCTCGAGTTCTGTAAGTGTAACCGCCTTTTCGAGAGCGGACGATATTTCGTCGGTCATTTTTTCCTGCGATGAAATTGCCGCGCGTATTTCTTCCCGCCGCTCGTCCAGCTTCCGCAAAAAGCTAAGACGGTCGGAAATGCTTCTGATGAGCTGATCGTCCATGGTTCCGTGCATTTCCTTGCGGTAGCGGGCAATAAAGGGGATGGTATTGCCCTCGTCGAGAAGGGATATTATGTTCTGAGCATAAAGCTCTTTTACCGAAAACTCTTCGGAAAGTTTTTTTGCATAGTCCATTTCTTTTTTCCTTTCGGCAACAGGCTTTGCCGTTTTTGTAATTATAATATCATATTTTTTCGTTCAAGGCAACCTTTAGCAACAGATGACGCCTACGGGTGATGAACGCGATGCCGCACAGGAAGAAACCGTACGGAGTTCGACCGTCTGTTGCCCTTCGAGCCTTTTCGTGATATAATAAAACCGTTGGAAAGGAGAATGAAATGAAAAACATTATATTGCTTGATCTTGACGATACTCTTTTTGATTTTAAGGCCGATGAAAAAGCGGCGCTTAAAAAGACGCTCCTTACCCTCGGCATAGAACCGACCGAAGACGCCCTCGGGCTTTACAGCAGCATAAATCTTTGCCAGTGGAAGAGGCTTGAAAAAAGGGAAATAACCCGCGAGCAGGTAAAGCTTAACCGTTACAGTCTGCTTTTCGAGGCGCTGAAAAAGAATGCGGATGCTCAAAAAGCCAACGAGATATACGAAAACGAGCTTGCAAAACAGGGACGGCTGCTTTGGGGAGCAAGAGAAGCTCTTGAACGGCTTTACGGCAAAGTCCGCCTTTTTATTACCTCCAACGGAACCGTCGAGGTGCAAAAGGGACGGATAAAAAACGCCGGAATAGGCAAATATTTTGAAAACACCTTTTTTCCCGAAAAAATCGGTTTTGAAAAACCGGACAAACGATTTTTCGACGCCTGCTTTGCCGAAATAACACATTTTAAAAAGGAAAATACCGTCATAATCGGCGACAGTCTTTCCTCCGATGTTCTCGGCGGAAAAAATGCAGGCATCACCGCAATTTGGCTTAATAATTCCGGAGAAAGCTCTCCCCTTGCCGACATGACCCTGAAAAATATAAGTGAAGCCGCCGACATTGTAATAAAGGGCTTGTAATAACGGAATTTTAATGATATAATATACAAACTGTGACTTTTTAATAGCGGAGTGATAAAAAATGACTTTATACGAAGAACTCGAATGGAGAGGCCTTATTCAGGACATTTCCTCCAAAGACCTTATCGACAAGCTTAACGCCGGCGGCATAACCTTTTATATCGGCACCGATCCCACGGCCGACAGCCTGCATCTCGGTCACTATTCCTCCTTTCTCATCACCCGCCGTCTCGCCAAGGCCGGCCACACCCCCATTATCCTCGTTGGAGCGGCCACGGGTCTTATCGGCGATCCGAGAGGCACCACCGAGCGCGCCCTTTCGGACAGGGACACGGTATTTAAAAACTACGAGGCTTTAAAGGCTCAGGTACAGAAATTCTTCCCCTATGAAGTGGTCAACAACTACGACTGGGTAAAGGACATACACATAATCGACTTTTTCCGCGATTACGGAAAGTATATTAATGTTAACTATATGCTCAACAAGGATCTTGTCCGCCGCCAGATGGAAACCGGCATTTCCTACGCCGAGTTTTCCTATATGCTCATTCAGGGTCTCGATTTCAAATGGCTCCATGAGCACAAGGGGGTAGACCTTCAGGTGGCAGGCTCCGACCAATGGGGCAACATCACCACCGGAATCGAGCTTATAAGAAAGACCACCGGCGAAGAGGTCTATGCAATGACCATGCCGCTCGTAACCGACGCCAACGGCAACAAATTCGGCAAGAGCGAAGGCAACGCCGTTTGGATCGACAAAAACAAGACCAGCTCCTATGAGCTTTATCAGTTCCTGCTCAATTCCGAGGATGCGGTGGTCATTGATTACCTCAAAAAGCTGACCTTCCTCGACAGGGAGACCATCGAGCAGATCGAAAAGGAGCATTTTGCCGCTCCCGAAAAGCGCATGGCTCAAAAACGCCTTGCAAAGGAAATCCTCGATGATCTTCACGGAGAGGGAGCTTTTGAGGAGGCCGAAAAAATCAGCGAACTGATGTTTAAGGGCGATGTCAAACACATCCCGGTAAGGGATCTGCTTTCGGCCCTTTCCCAGGTGCCCCACTTTGAAGCGAAAAAAGGCAAGCTTATCGACATTCTCGTCGAAGCCAAGGTTTTCCCCTCCAAGCGCGAGGTTCGCGAAATGGCCAAAAACAACGCCCTTACCGTCAACGGCGATGTTGTCACCGCTCCCGACGAAACCGATGTAAGTTCCGAAAACCTCATCGACGGCAAATACCTCATCGTAAGACGGGGCAAGAAAAAATATTTCGTAGGCGAAATCAAATAATAATAAAGCCCGCCGTACACCTTTTTTTGCGGCGGGTTTAATAATGTCAGTGACCGCTCTGTTGTGCTAAGCCGTATTGGCTCTACTGCGGTCGGTCGGAAAGGATTGTGATTTCTTGAAAGCAGATGCCAAAAAGCTCCTGTCACTCTTTTGGACATTCTTCAAAATCGGCGCATTTACCTTCGGCGGCGGCTATGCCATGATTCCGCTTATTCAAAGGGAAATGGCCGAAAATAAAGGCTGGATAAGTGAAAAGGACATACTCGACATAGTCGCCATTTCCGAATCCACCCCCGGTCCCATTGCCGTCAACTCGGCCACCTTTGTGGGCTATCAGGTGGGCGGAGTTGTGGGCTCGTTTCTCGCTACCCTCGGTGTGGTGCTTCCCTCCTTCATCATCATTCTTGCAATTTCCTTCGTGCTTAAACAGTTTGAGCAGATAAGGGCGGTCAAATACGCCTTTTGGGGGATCAGGGCAGGGGTACTCGCCCTTATTATAAAGGGATTTATTTCGATGTATAAGCAGTGCCCCAAAAATATACTTTCTTATATTATCGCCGCGCTTGCCCTTGCGGCCTCGGCCGTTTTTTCCTTTAATGTACTCATAATCATCGTTTCGGCCGCCGCGGTGGGTCTTGCGGCCACCGTAATTGCCGAAAGGAGCGGTAAAAAGCTATGACATACCTCACCCTTTTCTGGACATTTTTCAAAATCGGGCTTTTCACCTTCGGCGGCGGTTACGCCATGCTTCCTCTGATACAGCAATATGTACTGGGCTTCGGCTGGCTCAGCGAAGAGGAGCTTGTCAACTTTGTGGCGGTCAGCGAATCCACCCCCGGTCCCTTCGCCATAAACATTGCCACCTATGTCGGCAGCTCCCAGGCAGGTGTGCTCGGCGCATTTTTTACCACCCTCGGCGTGGTACTTCCCTCCTTTATCATCATTTTAATCGTGGCAAAATGCTATACCGCGTTTAAGGAAAGCCTGGTGGTCAGGGGAATGATGAACGGCCTTAAACCGGTAGTCGTGGGACTTATCGGCTCGGCGGTAATTTCCTTTGCGCTGGCGGTGTTCTTCCCCGCGGGATTAATGCTCTCAAATTTTGCCACCCTTAAATTCTGGGTAGCGGCCGTTCTTTTTGCCGCCGCCCTTATAATGGCGCTCAAAAAGGTACACCCCATAATCATCATTCTGATTTCGGCAATTATAGGCATAATCGTCGGGTATACGGGACTGTTAAACTGAGCTTTCGGCATATTACTCTCCCGTTGTGCCTATCCCAACATTTATCCCGTTCTCTTAAATCATTAAAGCCTTCCCGATAAAACGGGAAGGCTTTTTGCCGTTTTCGGCTTGTTCTCGACCGTGGTTTTATTTCTCGATGGACAAAACCGATGTTGAAAGTTTCTCTTTCCTATACCCCTGCATCCTTCAACGGCAACTGCATAAACAACTGCATGGGCAGCCGCGCATGTCACAGGCCGTTCAACGATATGTTTTAAAATCATATCCCATGCACCGCCCTATGCGTATTCTCGCTCTTTTAAGCCCCCTGCTCACGGTCGAGCGGTTGACTTTAAGCTCCTCGGCAATTTGCGGAATGTTTTTTTGCCCGAAGTAATACATTTCAACAAGCTGCCGTTGGCCGTCGGTCAGCTCATGAGCAATAACATCGTTAAGGCGTTTTATCAGCCCTTCTCTTCTTGCCTGCTCGTCTTCCTCCTCAAAAAAGCTGCGGTAGCTCAGCTCGTCCGAAACAAATTTCTCAAGCGATATTATTCTTTTCATACTCTTCGCTCCTTCCGTATATGTCAAAATTCCGATGCTCTCCCCCGCGGTCGCTTTGCTCCGCCGAATAGTAATTTAAAAGATACTCCGCTGTCTGTTCGGTATCGCGCATTTCGGTATATAAATAGTAAATACGCCGTTTGAGCAGGAGCTTTTGCTCCTCGTCCCTTTCCCGCTTTAAAAGCAGATTAAGCTCGCAAAGCCGCGCCTTCAGCCTGTCGGCTTCCTTTAAATATTCCATCCCCAAATTTTCCAGAGTCATTTTTAAACCTCCTAATCACACAAGTTGTGTGTTAACTTTTTCATAAAGCTTGCTGCAACAATCACTCTATATAAAATTATAAACAACGGTGTGTGTGATTTCAAGGGATATTTTGACTAATTTTGTCGAATGATGTGTGATTTATGTACTAAATCCAGAAAAAGGGATTTAACTTTCCAAATATTAAAAATACCCTTGAAATTTGTATTTTCGTGTGATACAATAATTACGGCGAAAACTGTCATGCCAAATTCGGGGGTTTTTGCCGCTCGAAGATTGTTTTCTCTTTTTTTGATGCTTTATTGCGCCGTTTCGGAATAGCAGCAAAGCTTTCGAAGCCCGAAGGACGAAACAAAGGACATGGGGGAACTGAAATGTTTGCCGATAAATTAAAAAAACTCCGCAAGGAAAAACACCTGACCCAGGGGGAGCTTGCCGCCTTTCTCGGGATAAGTGCCAGCGCAGTCGGTATGTACGAGCAAAACCGCCGCAGTCCGTCCATCTCGGACGTTTCGGCCATCGCCAAATTTTTCGGCGTAACCACCGATTATCTTCTCGACAGTCAAAGCGACGAGCGGGAGGTCGGCGAGCTTATAAACGAGCTTAAAAACCGACTGCTTTGCGCCGACGGGCTTATGTTTAACGGAGAAGCTTTAACCGAAAGCGAATTAAAACAGCTGTCCGACGCCATCGAGGTCAGCGCAGCGGTGGTATTATCTCGGAAGGAAAGGAAAAGCAATGAACAAAATTGAGGCTCTGGCAGAGAGACTTTATAAAAAGTACGGTACGGCAGACCCTTTTTTGCTGTGCGACGAGCTTAAAATAAACACCTTTCGCCTTAAAATGCCCGACTGCACAAACGGTCTTTATTACCACATAAACGGCAAAAAAATAATTCTCGTAAACGAGGGGCTTTCTGCCGAAAAAGCTCGGTTTACCGCCGCCCATGAGCTTGGCCACGCCCTGCTTCATCCCGACTCAAACTCTTTTTTTCTTAAATCAAAAACCGCCTTTGCGATAGGGCGGTTTGAGCGTCAGGCCGATTTTTTCGCCACCTGTCTGCTTGTTTCCCCTTTTAAAGACTCTCCCGAATTTTCCGAGCTTTCTCCCGAGGCTCTCAGTTCCCTTGCCGGAATAGAGCTGCCCGCAATCGAACGCTATATGGAACAAATCAACCGCTAATCGGCATTTTTTCGAGCCTGATTAAGCTCTTTTTTCCCACGAACAGTGTAGGAAACCCGCCTGTAAGCCGGCAATTTGCTCTTTATAAAAATATAAAACCCTCGCCGTTACAAGAGCCGTAACGGCGAGGGTCATTTATTTTACCGATTATGTTTGATTCGCTTACATCAGGTGGAAGTTAACGACAAGTCCCGCAAAGACTATCGAAACAACCGACAGAAGCTTGATCAGGATGTTGATAGCGGGACCGGAGGTATCCTTAAAGGGGTCGCCTACGGTGTCTCCCACAACGGCGGCCTTGTGGCAATCGCTGCCCTTTCCGCCGAAGTTGCCCGCTTCGATGTATTTTTTGGCATTGTCCCATGCTCCGCCGGAATTGCTCATGAATATTGCAATGAGGAATCCGGTTACGGTAGCGCCGGCAAGCAGTCCGATGACTCCGTTAGGTCCGAGGATAAGGCCTACCGCAACAGGCACCACAATGGCGATGAGTGACGGAAGAACCATTTCGCGGAGGGAGGAACGGGTGCAAAGGTCGACGCAGGTCTTGTAATCGGGCTCGGCCTTTCCGTCCATAATGCCGACGATCTCTTTAAACTGGCGGCGCACCTCTTTAACAATGCTCTGTGCGGCCTTACCCACCGACTCCATGGTAAGAGCGGCGAAAACAAAGGGCAGGCAGGCACCGATCATAAGACCGACAAGCACGGCAGGCTCCATAACGCTCAGGTTAATGCCTTCAAAGCCTTTAACGCCAAGCTGGTCGATATAGGAGGCAATAAGGGCAAGGGCGGTAAGAGCGGCAGAGCCGATGGCAAAGCCCTTTCCGGTAGCGGCGGTGGTGTTTCCGAGGGAATCGAGGGCGTCGGTGCGCTCTCTGACCTCGGGATCGAGGCCGGCCATTTCGGCGATACCGCCGGCGTTATCGGCAACAGGGCCGTAAGCGTCGGTGGCAAGGGTTATGCCGAGGGTGGAAAGCATTCCCACGGCGGCAAGCGCAACGCCGTAAAGTCCCATGTTTCCGGCGCCTTCGGCAAATCCGCCGGCGAAGTAATATGCGGCGAGAATAGCGGCGCCCACAATGATGATGGGCACGGCGGTGGAAAGCATTCCGAGACCGATACCGCCGATGATTATTGTGGCAGAGCCGGTTTCGGACTGAGCCGCAAGCTTTTTGGTGGGTTTATAGCTGTCGGAGGTGAAATACTCGGTAGCAAGACCGATGAGCACTCCGGCAAGCAATCCCGAAAGGATCGAGAAATATATCTTATAATGTTCCTCACCGAGAACAAACCAAACAATTGGGAAGGCGGCGATTGCCACAAGCACCGATGCAAGATTGGTACCGCGGCGAAGAGCCGAAAGAAGAGTTTTCTGGTTGGTGTCCTCTTTGGTGCGGACAAGGAACGTTCCGATCATGGAGCAGATGATTCCCACTGCGGCGATGAGCAGAGGAACGATGACCGCCTTGGTCATCATTTCGGTTCCCACGCTTCTGAAAGCGGCGGTTGCAAGAGCGCAGCAGGATACGATGGATCCGAAATAGGATTCGTAAAGGTCGGCGCCCATTCCGGCAACGTCGCCCACATTGTCTCCCACATTGTCGGCGATAACGGCGGGATTTCGGGGATCGTCCTCTGGAATTCCGGCCTCTACCTTACCCACAAGGTCGGCGCCCACATCGGCGGCCTTGGTGAAGATTCCGCCGCCCACACGGGCAAACAGCGCCATAAAGGAAGCGCCCATTCCGAACATAACCATTGCGTTGGTTATGGTGTCGATGTCAAGCTTAAAGACGAATTTAAGCAGGATAAACCATACCGAAATATCGAAAAGTCCGAGAGCAACAACGGTAAATCCCATAACCGACCCGGCCGAAAAAGCAACCTTAAGACCCTTGTTAAGGGAGGTCTGACAGGCGTTAGCCGTCCTGGCGTTGGACGCGGTGGCAATCTTCATTCCGATAAATCCGGCAAGAGCAGAATAGATTCCGCCGGTCAGAAAAGCAAAGGGTACATAGGGGCTGAGGTTCCCGGTTACGGCCATAATTCCGAGAATGACCGCCACAACGAGGAAGATGATGGCAACAACGGTGTATTGCCTTTTAAGGAATGCATTTGCTCCCGAGCGAATTGACGCCGAAAGCTTAGACATGCGCTCACTGCCTTCGGAAAAGCCGAAGACCTTTTTGGCCGTTAGACCCACGAAAAGAAGCGCTATCAGCGCCACCGCAAGGGTCAACACGGGGAAATACTGCTTTAAAATTTCCATATTGTTCCTCCAAATTATTTGTGAAATTAACATAATTACATATATCTATGTTAAATTCACATCAAGTAACAACCACATTATACTCAATCCCGAGACTTTTTTCAATCCCCTATACCAAAAAAATCCCAAAAAAACAGAAAAAAGGGAATATCAATAAAGACATCCCCTTAAAAAGCTTTTTGTACTGTTGTTTTGGTACAAAATCAATTTATCGATAAATTTGTTATCTATTATTTATTTCATAAATTGATTTAATGTGCGGTTCCCGATTAATACATTCCGCCGCCTGCTGCCGCCGCTGCTGCCGCTGCTGCATTTGCTGCCGCTGCGTCTTCCTTCTTCTCGGCAATGAGCGATTCGGTGGTCAGAACCATTGCGGCAACCGAAGAGGCGTTCTGAATGGCCGAACGGGTAACCTTGGTGGGATCGACGATACCCGATTTCATCAGGTCGACATACTCCTCTTTCTTGGCGTCGAAGCCATAGTTGACTCCCTTGTGGGAACGAACCTCGTTGACAATGACCGAGCCTTCGAGACCTGCGTTTGCGGCAATCTGGCGCATGGGCTCCTCAAGCACCCTTACAACGATCTTGGCACCGGTCTTTTCATCGCCCTCAAGGGTCTCGCTGAAGGCTTCAACTGCGGGAATGGCGTCCACAAGAGCCACGCCGCCGCCGGCAACAATACCCTCTTCAACGGCAGCCTTGGTTGCCGCAAGAGCGTCTTCAATGCGAAGTTTCTTGTCCTTCATTTCGACCTCGGTGGCCGCGCCGACCTTGATAACGGCTACGCCGCCGGAAAGCTTTGCAAGTCTTTCCTGAAGCTTCTCGCGGTCGAAATCGGAGGTGGTGCCTTCAATCTGGCTGCGGATCTGGCCGATGCGGTCTTTAATGGCGGCTTTCTTTCCTGCGCCGTCAACAATAATTGTGTTTTCCTTGGAAACGGTGACCTGACGGGCGGTACCGAGCTGTGCCAGGGTTGCGTCCTTGAGGTCGAGACCCAGCTCCTCGGTAATGACCTCTCCGCCGGTGAGAATGGCGATGTCGCGGAGCATTTCCTTTCTTCTGTCGCCGAATCCCGGAGCCTTAACGCACACACAGGTGAAGGTTCCGCGGAGCTTATTTACGAGAATGGTGGAAAGAGCCTCGCCCTCGACATCCTCGGCGATAATAAGCAGCTTTTTGCCTGCCTTTACGATCTGTTCGAGAAGGGGCAGAATGTCCTGAATGTTGCTGATTTTTTTGTCGGTGATGAGAATGTAGGGCTCATCCAGCTCGGCAACCATCTTGTCCGAATCGGTAACCATATAAGGCGAAATATAGCCACGGTCGAATTCCATGCCCTCCACGACCTCGCTGTAGGTCTCGGCGGTCTTGGATTCCTCAACGGTGATAACGCCGTCGGAGGTGACCTTTTCCATAGCCTCGGCAATAAGGGTGCCGATATATTCGTCGGCGGCCGAAACACTGGCGACACGGGCGATGTCCTTAGTGCCCGAAACCTTCTTGGAGTTCTTAACAACCTCTTTTACCGTTTCGTCAACGGCCTTCTGAATTCCCTTTTTAACGTCCATGGGATTGGCACCCGCGGCTACATTCTTCATGCCCTCACGGATAAGGGCCTGTGCAAGCAGGGTGGCGGTGGTGGTGCCGTCGCCGGCCACATCGTTGGTCTTGGTTGCAACCTCTTTAACGAGCTGTGCGCCCATGTTCTCAAAGGGATCGTCAAGCTCGACCTCCTTTGCGATGGTCACGCCGTCGTTGGTGATAAGCGGTGCGCCGTATTTTTTGTCGATAACAACATTTCTGCCCTTGGGGCCGAGGGTAACTTTAACGGTGTTGGAAAGCTGGTCAACACCCGACTGGAGAGCCTTTCTGGCTTCTTCTCCGAAAAGAATATCTTTTGCCATATAAATCAATCTGCCTTTCTGAAATTATTCTACAATTGCCAGAATATCGTTCTGACGCACGATAATGTAATCTTTTCCGTCGACCTTAACCTCTGTTCCGGAATATTTGCTGGTCAGAACACGGTCGCCCTTTTTAACATACATTTTGACCTCTTTACCGTCAACTGTTCCTCCGGGACCCACAGCGATAACCTCAGCCACCTGGGGCTTTTCCTTTGCCGAGCCGGAAAGGATTATTCCGCTTTTTGTGGTTTCCTCGGCTTCGACCATTTTGATAACAACACGGTCGGACAAGGGTTTGATTTTCATAATATATTCCTCCTAAATTGTATTAAGTAAACATTTTTAGCACTCTTTTCTTTCGAGTGCTAATACATTGTAGCACCTTTTGGAACAAAGTCAAGAGCATTTAAAAAATTGTTTACAAATATAAGAACGAAAAAGGGCCCCGGTTGCACAAAAGAGTGCAACTAAGGCCGAAAAAATTTTTTTGTTCCCTTTTTTTAGCGGCGGTTTTTTAGCATGCCGCATCCGCAAAAAAACGACGGCAGAAGCGTGTCAGGCGGCCTTTGCCGGGGGTCGGGACTTCGGGCGGCTTTTACGGTCAGTTCCCGTAATTTACCGAAATTCCGTTGCTTTCGAAGGCCTGCGTAAGCAGCTTCATGTCCTCCTCGGGTATTTCGATGTATTTGCAGGTATTTTGATTGAGGGAATAAAGCTGGATATAATTAGAGCCGTCGTTGGCGGGATAGGCCTTTATTTCCTCGCCGTATTTGGTTGTAAAGACCATAAGAGCCATGCCGAAAAAGTGGCTCTCGGGCAGAGAGTCGAGCTTTTCGCCCTTGACCTTTTCCACAAAATCCACAAACTGCTGACCGTTTTGCGAATCGAGAATAACCACGGTGTTGTCTCCGCCGGTTTGGGCTGCCGGCCCCGACAGGGTGACCGATTCGACATTTTTAAGCAAAAAGTTCTTCGATTTACTGCTCTCGGTATAGGTGTCGGTAGAGCAGGAGCAAAGAGCTGCGGCAAGCAGCACCGCCATTATAATTGCCGATATTTTTTTCATAAAACAGACTCCTTTTCCTCTTTAACAATATCGTAAGCCAACCTTTCCAGCTCGGATATGTCGGTTATTTTAAAGGCTCTTTTTCTAAGCTCGGCCGCGCCCTTCATACCCTTTATGTACCAGGCGGCATGCTTTCGCATTTGGAGCAGAGCCGTGCGGGGCTCCTTATGCTCACACATAAGCCTTGCCTGCTTTAGCATAAGCTCCATTTTTCGGGAAACGGGCGGGTCGGGCAAAAGCTTTCCTTCCGAAAGATATGTGTTTATCTGTCTGAATATCCAGGGCGCGCCCATCGCTCCCCTTCCCACCATGACCATATCGCATCCCGTTTGCTCAAACATGTTTGCGGCGTCCTTTGCCGAAAAGATGTCCCCGTTTCCGACGACCGGAATGCTCACCGCCCTTTTTACATCGGCAATCACTTCAAGATCAACCGGTGGGGCGTATTGCTGCTCTCTCGTTCGTCCGTGGACGGTTATCATGGAAATTCCCGCCTGTTCAAGGCGTTTTGCAAGTTCGACCGCTACAATCTCCCGATTGTTCCAGCCGGCTCTGATTTTTGCGGTTATCGGCACATGGGGAACGGCGTTTATAACCGCTCTTGCTATCTTTTCGGCCAAGGGGAGGTCTCTTAAAAGCCCGCTCCCGCCGTTGTTGTTTGCCACCTTCGGAGCGGGGCAGCCCATGTTTATATCAATGAAATCGGGGGAAAAATCAAGAGCCTTTTGAGCCGCCGCCGCCATGGTCTCGGGGTCGTTTCCGAAAAGCTGAACAGCCATCGGGCGCTCCCTTTCGCTTACAAAAAGCAGCTCGGCCGATTTTTTGTCGTTCATGGAAATACCCTTCGCCGAGGCAAGCTCACCTATGCAAAAGCTTGCGCCGAAGCCCATGCAAAGCTCTCTGAAGGCGCGGTCGGCCACCCCTGCCATCGGAGCCAATGCGGCATATCCTTCTATTTTTAATTTTCCTATGTTCAAAAAATCATTCCCGAGTATTTTTTGTCTTTTGCTTTGCGGTTTTTTCGGCATTTGCCTTTTTCAAGCCCTGTCCTTGGCAAAAGCTTTAACGGAAAACATGGCGGCGTCACACGCCGAACGAAACATCACGCAAAGCATAAAATGCAACAATAGTATTCTACCACAAACAGCTCAAAAAGAAAATATTTTTTTATTAAACGAATGTAAATAAACAGAATTTCATATATATTTCAAAAAAGGAATTGGAGAAATAATATGAACAGATTTTTACCCGAAGGTATTTTATACGGAAGGGCGGACAACAGAGAAAGGCTAAGCAGCACCGAAGGGCTAAAAGAAGCGGCGGCGAGGGGGACGATTTTAGAGGGGAGGGTGTCCCTTTGCGATTTTAACCACAATCTTTTTGTCGACCTTCCGACCATGAAGGGAATTATACCGAGAGATGAGGGCGCCGTCGGAATAAGGGAGGGCACCGTCAGGGACATTGCTCTCATTTCCCGTGTCAATCACCCCGTCTGCTTTACCGTCACCGACATAACCGTCGGAGAGGACGGCTGTCCGCTTGCCGTTTTATCGAGAAGAAATGCCCAACGCCTTTGCATCGAAAGCTACATAAACCGTCTCTCCTGCGGCGATATAATTGACGCCAGGGTGACCCATCTCGAGCCCTTCGGGGCGTTTTGTGACATTGGCTGCGGAATAATTTCGCTCATATCCATAGACTGCATATCGGTATCCCGTATATTCCACCCGAGCGACCGCTTTGCCGTGGGACAAAACATCAAGGCAGTCATAAAGTCAAAAGAACCCGACGGGAAAATAAACCTTTCCCATAAGGAGCTTCTCGGCACATGGGAGCAAAACGCCGCCCTTTTCCAAAACGGACAGACCGTTTCGGGCATTATAAGGACGGTTGAAAGCTACGGAAGCTTTGTGGAGCTGACACCCAATCTTGCGGGACTTGCCGAGCCTAAAAGCGGCGCTGCTCCGGGAGCGCAGGCATCGGTTTTCATAAAAAACATTTTGCCCGACAAAATGAAAATAAAACTGATAATCGTCGACTGCTTTTCGGCCGACTATTCTCCGAGGCCGATGCATTATTTCATCGACAGCGGCCACATCTCCCGTTGGGACTACTCCCCGAGGTCATGCTCAAAGGCAATTTTTTCGTCCTTTGACTGATATGCAAAAACGCCGAATTTCATCGGGCGCAGGCGGCCGCCGACCGACCTGCTTATACATCATCTTCGTCCCCCTTTCCGCTGCCGTGTATTTCGGGTCTCAGGCGGCGGATTAAAAACATTTTTGTTGCTTTTTCCGCGCAATGTGTTAAAATGGAAGAAAAAACAAAGGAACGAAAAAAATGCCCCATACAACTCTTATCATAATGGCCGGCGGCCTCGGAAGCCGTTTCGGCGGACTTAAACAGCTTGCCAAAATCGGAAAACACGGTGAAAAAATCATTGATTACAGCATTTTTGACGCAAAGCGAGCCGGCTTTGACCGGGTGGTTTTTGTCATAAAAAAAGAAAACCTCGAGCTTTTTAAATCAGAAATCGGAGACGCTGTCGCCCGCAACATGCAGGTCGATTATGTTTTCCAGTCCACCGAACTTTTGCCCGAGGGATACAAAGGCATCGAAGGCCGGGAAAAACCCCTGGGCACGGGCCACGCAGTGTGGTGCTGTAAGGATATTGTAAAGGAGCCCTTTGCGGTCATCAACGCCGACGATTACTACGGCCCCTCCGCCTTCAAGCTTGTTTACGATTTTCTTTCCCGAAAAAAGGAAGGTATAAATTACTGCATGGCTGGCTTTATTCTTTCAAACACGCTGAGCGACAACGGCACCGTTTCAAGAGGTGTTTGCGAAATCGACGGCGACGGCCGCCTTATGTCGGTTTGCGAGCATAAAAAGCTTTCAAGAGCAAAGGACAAAGCGCAAAACGAAAATGACGACGGCAGCATAAAGACCCTGCCGCTGAGCTCGGTGGTATCTATGAACTTCTGGGGATTTACCCCCGACTTTTTCGACCGTCTCGACAGCGGTCTTAAAGAATTTTTAACCGCCGAGCATGAAAATCCCCTGAAGGCGGAATTCTTTCTTCCCGAAGCGGCAGACAGGTGCATAAGGGACGGCTATGCTGAAATATCGGTGCTGACCACCAACGATAAATGGTACGGCGTAACATATAAAGAGGACAGCGAGCAGGTCTCCTCGGCCATTGCAAGGCTTACCGAGTCGGGACTCTATCCCGAAAAGCTGTGGGATTAGCCCGGCGGCGGTGCGGCGGCCGACATGCCGATTAAACCGACCTGCCGATTGACCCGACCTGCCGATTGACCCGACCTGCCGATTGATCTTTCCTGTTAACCGCCCCGTTTTTCCAAAAAGCAAAAAACCAAGCCCTGCAAGCGGTAGCTTCTGCCGTCTGCGGGGCTTTTCAGTGCGGTTGTTTTGTTTTTAAAATTGCGCTTAATTTCGGGGGTGTCCTCCCTCGGGTTTTGCGGTAACAGCCGCTTTGCTTCACATTTCAAAAGCTGCCGAATCCAAAGCTTTGAAGCTCCATTCCGGTGCCGCTGTTTTCAAGTATCTTTTCAAAGGCCTCAAGACATTTAACGGCGTTTTCGCTTGCCATGCGGTTATAGTCGTCCTGAGAATACCCCTCCTTATGATCGTTAAGAGTGGCGTTTATGACCGTGCTTTTGTCAAATGTTTTTTTATCGGCATTGCCCTGGCACCAGCAAAGAGTATTACCGTCGGCACCGCTCATTGTAATATGAGAGGTTATAATGTCGCTGTCCTTTTTGAATTCCAGCTTTCCGAATGTGCCAAAGGCAGTGTAGCTGACGGTAAAGGAATTGCTTTTTCCGTCGAAAACAAGAGAACAGCTTTTCCCGTCGTACACTCTGTTGTAAAAGTATTTTTCATCGCCGTGCTTCTCGCCCCTCGACCTAACAAATTCCGAAAGAGCGGCGTGGCCGTCCTGTCCCGGGAAAATGACGATTTTTCTGACGCACAGGCGAAGTATCATAAGTGCGTCGGCCGCCGATATTTCCCCGTCTCCGTCCACATCGGCCACATCCTTTGAAAGACCGTCGTTTCTTTTTCCCACTATATTTAGCAAAATTACAAGAGCGTCGTTGGAGGAAATGCGCCCGTTTCGGTCGGCATCCCCGAGGGATATTTCTCCCCGTGCAAAAACAGAACCGACCCAAAGCACGGCAAAGGCAAGAATGAGAGCTGTGATTTTTTTCATATTGTCCTCCCCCTGTTTTTGACGGCCTTATCGGCCGCATCGCTTTTAATTGGTTTTTCGGACGGACTCAAGCCCTTAGGCGCAATAAACGGTTCCCTCTCGGCCGTTATCGGCGGCAATATATTTCCGTTTTGCCGATTTGGCTTCACCGTCTGCCGAATATATACGCGTCAGGCAAAGCATCGGTATTGTCTTTGGTATATGATAACAGAAGTAAACACATTTTGTCAATAAACACGCTGAAAAAAATCCTCTGAAAATGACAAATGCCCACGCCGCTAAAAAACGGCGTGAGCATTCGAGGCCTTTCGGCTTATTTGTACTTGCGTTTACGAGCTGCTTCAGATTTCTTCTTGCGCTTTACCGAAGGTTTTTCATAATGCTCTCTCTTACGCACTTCCTGAATAACACCGTCGCGCGCGGTCTGTCTCTTAAATCGACGGAGAGCATTCTCCAGAGATTCGTTCTCTTTAATTTTAACCTGACTCATTTATGTCCCTCCCTCCGCCTCACCGGCAGGGGTATTTGCTACTATGTGCAAATCACATTATACTACATACCCGACATGTTTGTCAATAGCTATATATCATTTTTTTACAACAATATTAACCAGCTTGCCTTTAATGTAGATTTCTTTAACAATATTTCCGCCCGAAAGCTCGTCGGCCACCTTCTGCTCGGCCTTGGCGGCGGCAAGAACGGTATCCTGATCGGCGTCGACGGCCACGGTTATGCGGCTTCTCAGCTTTCCGTTGACCTGAACGGCGATCTCAACCTCACTGTCGGTGCAAAGAGCCTCGTCATATTCCGGCCAGTCTGCAAGAGAGCAAAAACCGTCGAACCCCTGCATTTCCCAAAGCTCCTCGGTAATGTGGGGGGCGAAAGGATTGAGCAGATTTATGATGGTTTTGTAGTCCTCCCTTGAAATGCTTCCGACCTTGTCGGTCTCGTTTAAAAGGCTCATCATGGCGGCAATGGCGGTGTTGAACTTCATTCCCTCGATGTCCTCGGTCACCTTTTTAACTGTCTTGTTAATTGCTCTTTCAAGAGACCTTGAATGACCCGTTTCATCGTTAAGGCTGTTCTGAAGATTCCATATTCTTTCGACAAAGCGGCGGCAGCCCTTTATGGACGAGGTCGACCAGGGAGCGGCCTTTTCAAAGTCGCCGATAAACATTTCGTAAAGACGGAGGGTGTCGGCGCCGTAGTCTCTCACCACATCGTCGGGATTGACCACATTACCGCGGGATTTAGACATTTTTTCTCCGTTTTCGCCGAGTATCATACCGTGGCTCGTGCGCTTGGCATAAGGCTCCTTGGTGGGCACAACGCCGATGTCGTAAAGGAATTTGTGCCAAAAGCGGCTGTAAAGCAGATGAAGGGTGGTGTGCTCCATTCCGCCGTTATACCAATCGACGGGAGTCCAGTAATCGAGAGCCTCCTTTGAGGCAAGCTCCTTGTCGTTGTGGGGATCGCAATAACGAAGGAAATACCAGGACGAGCCTGCCCACTGGGGCATGGTGTCGGTTTCCCTTTTAGCGGGGCCTCCGCAATGGGGACAGGTGGTGTTGACAAAGCTGTCTATCTTGGCAAGGGGCGATTCTCCGTTGTCGGTGGGCTCGTAGGATTCCACCTCAGGAAGCTTGAGGGGCAGCTCGCTTTCGGGCAGAGCCACATATCCGCACTTGTCACAGTGAACGATAGGAATAGGCTCGCCCCAATAGCGCTGTCGGGAGAAAACCCAGTCGCGCAGCTTAAAGTTGACCTTGGGCTCGCCCACGCCCTCCTTTTCAAGCCATTCGACAATGGCCATTTTGGCCTCATCTACCGTAAGCCCGTCTAAAAATCCCGAGTTTACCATTTTCCCGGCGGAGCAGTCGGTAAAGGCTTCCTTTTCCACATTTCCTCCGGCCACGACCTCCACAATGGGCAGGTCAAACACCTTGGCGAATTCATAGTCGCGGGTATCGTGAGCCGGAACGGCCATTATTGCACCTGTTCCGTAGGTCATAAGAACATAGTCGGAAACAAAAATCGGAATCTGCTTTCGGTTAACGGGATTTATCGCCTCAACGCCGCGCAGTCTTACGCCGGTCTTTTCCTTGGCGACCTCGGTACGCTCAAAGTCGGATTTTTTTGCTGCCTCGGCGCGGTAGGCTCTGATCTCTTCGATGTTTTCAAGGTCATTTGCCCATTTTTCCACAAAGGGATGCTCGGGGCTGATAACCATATAGGTGGCTCCGAAAAGTGTATCGGGACGGGTGGTATAAACCTTTAGCTCGTCGCCGGTGGTTGCCTTAAACTTGACCTCGGCACCGGTAGAACGGCCTATCCAGTTTTTCTGCTGCAGCTTGACCCGCTCGATAAAATCAAGATCGTCAAGATCGTCGATAAGCCGCTGGGCATATTCGGTTATTTTAAGCATCCACTGGCTCTTGACCTTGTGAACGACCTCGCTTCCGCACCGCTCGCAAACGCCGTTTACCACCTCTTCGTTGGCAAGCACGCATTTACAGGAGGTGCACCAGTTGACCGACATTTCTTTCTTATATGCAAGTCCCTTTTCAAAAAGCTTTAAAAATATCCACTGGGTCCATTTATAGTAATCGGGATCGGTGGTGTTTATCTCTCTGCTCCAGTCAAAGGAAAATCCCAGAGAAACAAGCTGCTCTTTAAAATGAGCGATGTTGTTTTTGGTGACGATCTCGGGGTGGATATGATTTTTTATGGCAAAGTTTTCGGTGGGAAGGCCGAAAGCGTCCCAGCCCATGGGATAAAGCACATTATATCCGTTTTTGCGGCGTTTTCTCGCCACAATGTCAAGGGCGGTGTAGGAACGGGGGTGTCCTACATGAAGTCCCTGACCCGAGGGGTAAGGAAATTCCACAAGGGCGTAGAATTTAGGCTTATCCGAGCCGTTAACGGCGTGGAAAATGCCCGCCTGCTCCCATTTTTCCTGCCACTTTTTTTCAATCGTTTTGTAATCGTAAGGTATCAAAAAACTCGCCTCTTTAAAAAAATATCGGTTAATCATAACGCACACATACAAACACGGTTTTGGCAAAGAAAAATCCACACATGCTGCGTTAAAAAGCTTTTTAATCGGACAGCTCATGGACGACGGCCAATCGAAAAGCTGCGTTAACAGGCCGTTTTGGGCGTGTTCGGATGTGTGCGCTACGGTAAATTTCAAAAAACAAAAACAGAATATCTCAACCCGTCGGGCCTTAATCCTCGGTTAAAAGATCGGAAATGTCGATCCTTTCGCCGTCGGCCCACATACGCTCGAGAGCATAAAAGTTTCTCGCGTCGCTGTGGAAAACATGCACCATAACATCGCCGTAATCAAGCAGATACCACTGGGTGGTTCTCCCCTCGATGTGGTGAGGCTCAATTCCCTCTTCCGAAAGCTTATATTCCACTTCCTCGGCAAGGGCGCGCACCTGGGTGTTAGATGTTCCCGACGCAATTATAAGGTAATCTCCGAGCATGGTCAGCCCCTCGATGTTTATAACCTCGATGTCACGGGCCTTTTTGCTGTCAAGAGCCTTAACGGCAATTTTTATAAGTTCCTTTGATTCCATAAAATCACCTCGTATCATTTTAATCGGAAGATGAGGAAACGGTGCTTACCGTGCTTGTATCCTCGCCTACATACTGGCCTATTCCCGTATTGTCGTTGGTGAGGTAGCTGGGCTCATACTGAGTATGAAGCTCCTTTATCTTTATGTCGTCGACCGTAAGAGTTTTATCGGAATAGGGCATAAAATGCTCGTTTATAAGATCGACATATTCTTTTTTGTGAATAGAATAATAGGAGCGCTGTACTCCCTGGGGGCTGTAATATCCGGGCTGACCGGGAACGGCATAAAAGCTTATGTTTTCCATGCCCATTCCCTTTGCGGCGCCTGCATAGCTGAGAAGCTGACCTATACCCATGTCGGTTGCGATGTCGTTGTAGCACTTATCGGCCACGCCCGCCATCTCTCCAAGGCTCATGCTGAGCATTTCCTTTATAAAGGCGGCGTAGAAATTTCTCTGCGCCTCAACACGGCCGAGATCGCCCATTGCATAACTGTCGCGGTGGCGGACGAAGGCTTCGGCCATACCGCCGTCAAGGTGGTTCCAGCCCTTTTCGAATTCATACCACACCTCTTCGGTGTCGTTTGCCCGCATATGAACAGGCACCTCAACATCTATTCCGCCAAGCACATCGACTATTTTTCTGAAGGCCGAAATGGAAATAACGGCATAATGGTCTACGGGGAGTCCCAAATAATCGTTTATGCGCTTCATCATAACATTTATGCGGGACTGACCTTCCTTGGCCGATTCGTAAACGGCATTTATCTTGCCGCTGTCGATGTCGTTGCCGATGTATGTGTCGCGGGGGATTTGAAGAATGCTGGCGGTCTTGTCCTTAATATTAAAGCAGACCACCATAATAATGTCGGTCAAATCTCCCGAAAGATCGGTTCCGGTTATGAGGAAATAGGAAACATCCTCGTTGGGGCTTTGAACGACATTCTCCATCTGTTGGGAAACATCTTCCCCGTTATCCCGTTTAAGACCGTTAAAGATGATTGTGGGGAGATTGGGATATTTAATGCACAGCGCCGTTATACATATGCAAAGCACAAGCACTATCGACAGCACAACATTAACAACAGTTCTTTTTTTGTTACCCGATTTTTTCTTTGCTCTCGTGCCCTGCTCGGCCAGCGGAACATCCTGCCGCGCCGCGCCCGCCGATCTGCTTCTCGACGAAGGCTTTGTGTGACTTCTCGGACGAGAGCTGCTGTATATATCCCTTGAATTTCTGTTATCCGACATATTTTCCCCCATTTTCCTTTTTCAAAAACAATTCGTTAAAAGCCGCTACCGTGTCGGGATGAACCGGCTTTTTCCTTTTAACCAGATCAATTATGGAAAACTCAAGTGAGAAATCCATTCCGTCAAACATCGACCTGTCCACCGCCGCACGCATTTTTTCCACGCCGGGGTAATCCCTGTCCTCTCCGATGTAATCGGCGAGGTATATGATTTTTTCGAGCTGACTCATTCCCGCTCTGGCCGTTGTGTGGTAGGATATTGCGTTAATAATATCCTCGTCGTCAATGTTAAGTATGTATTTACAATATGCCGCACCCGACTTCGCATGCCAAAGCTTTTTGGCTCCTTGCGACACCATATCGAGCATTATACCATTATCGGACAAAATTTGCAACTGAAATTTGGGGTCGGCTTCCTTCATTATGTCGTGAAGTATTCCGGCGGTGTAGGCTTTTTCCCTGTCTCCGCCGTATTTGTCGCAAAGCTTTACCGCTTCCTTTGCCACATTAAGCGAGTGTATAAAGCGCCGCCGGCTCATTTTCGGGCGTATTACCTCGATATATTTTTCTCCGTCCATGCCGTATTCCCCTTTCGTTTTTGCCTGACTCAAAGCATTTTTTCGGCCGCCTTAACCCGCGCCTTTAATTTTGGTTTTCCCGACGGAACACACTTAATTCAGCCGTACAGCCGATTTTCGATTATATACCGTTCAACACCCTCGGGCAAAAGGCCTTTGCAGGACTGTTTGTTTTTAAGCCGCTCTCTTATTACCGTCGACGAAACATCGGTTTCATTCATTGAGATAACGGTATAATCGGCGCAAAGTCTTGAAAGCTCGGCTTCTATCTGTCCTCTGCCGGCATCTTCCCTCACCGCCGCATATATTTTGGCCGTTTTAATGATTTCCCCGCTGTCCTTCCATTTGCAAAGGCTCATGACCGAGTCTCCGCCGAGAAGCAGTCCGAGCTTTTGGCCGTTGTATCTTTTCTTCAGCGCCTCAAGCGTGTTAACCGTGAAGCTTGGTGTGGGAAGATGAAATTCCACATCCGAAATTTCCACATTATTTAACCCTTCAAAGGCTATTCTGCACATTTCAAGACGGTGTTTTCCGTCGCAAAGCTTTTTGTCGGTTTTAAAGGGAGAGCAGGCCGCCGGAACTACAAGCACCCTTCCGTCGTTTTTTTGTTTAAGCAAAAAAGACACCATGGAAACATGTCCGAGATGCACCGGATCGAAGCTTCCGCCGAACATTATCGTTTCCATTTTTCCGCCGCCCTTCAAAAAGCTGTATAAACCATTTTTTTCTTGTTAATAATAAAATTAAAGCAAAGCCTGTATATGCGGCATGCAATACGCTCCCGCCGACCGTGTGTCGGCCGTGTCGGTCAACGGTTTTTTCCCGCCGAGTGTTTCTCCGCACCGCATAAGGCCTGTCCGCACCGTCACTCGGTCCGTCCGTGACGCAACCTGTCACTGCGGTCGTCACAATCTTTCTGCGGCCGTCCGCACCTATCATCAACCGCTTTTTTGCGGTTTAACAGTCCGAAAAAATCCGAAGGAGAACGATTATGATAAGAGGGGTAAATCATCAGACAATCGAAATAAAAGAAACCGGCAATCCGTTTTTCGAGCGAGCCATACTTTTTGTAACAAAAGACGGCTCCGACCTTTCCGAGCAAAAGCTTAAATCGGAATGGGACGGCTTTATCAGATTTTCCGACCGTCCTCCCGTTTCCCGTCTTAAATCGGAGGAACGAAAAAGAAAAAACAAAAAATACCGCCGCATAAAAAGCGTCGTCACCGCCCTTTTCTGGACGGGTATGGGCATAGTTCTTTCTATTTTGTTTCGCTGTGTTTTTTAATTCTTATCTTTTTCCCGTTTGCAGTTTGCTCCGATACCGTTGTCTCGGTATCGGTTTTTTCTTTTTTTTCGGCCTTTTGAGCCCTTTTGGCGGCCAGGGCGCCGAGTCCCGCGTTTAAAAGTCCCGAAACAAGTCCCGATGCGGCCGAGCCGCTTTCCTCGCCGCCTTCGGGCACGCCGACGATGCTGATTTTACCCTCTTGCTTTACGACAAAGGCCACCGGCGTAACCGATACCTTGGCTCCGACGCCCGCTCCGCCGTTTGCCGAGCGTTTTTCGGTATTCAGCAGGTCGGCCGAGCCTCCGGCAAAGCCCGCCGAAATCTTGGAGATGGGGATGACCGCACTGTCGTCCAAAAACACGGTGTCCCCCGCAACCGAGTTTGCCTTTGCAAGCTGCTTAACCTTGTCGGTTGTAACATCGATAAGACGGGAAAGATTTTCGGCAGCAAAGGATTTGCCCGAAAAGACTTTTTTTTGCTGTTCCATATCAGCACGCTCCTTTTTCATGGTTGGTTTGCGCTTCTTTTGGTAATCCGATGGGTTGCATTTAACGGCTTGATGAGTTGCGTTTAACAATCCGAAATCGGCGGCAGAGAGGTTGAAGGTTTAACTTGTCGCTTTGACCCCGTCTGCGTTTTTTTACCGCGCCCGCTTCTTCTGCGATTGTTTTTTATTATTTTTTCCCGTAAGCCACGGCGAGCCTGAAAACGGCGACGGCCGCCCAAAAGGGTCTTAGAGCTATCTCGATGTCGAAATCAAACCGAGCCCTTTCACCATCGAAGTCGCAGCTTATATAAACATCCTCCGCCCCTTTTTTAATGTTCATTTTGCTTTGCAAAAAGGCGGTGAGAGGGTAGACGGCAGCGCACACTCCGCCGTATGTGACGGCCGCCTCGGCGGGATCGGCGCCTCCGGCCGTATAATGTATTTTAAGCTTTTTGACCCTGCATTTCCCGAAAAGTCTGAAAATTTCCTTAACGGCGGCAAGGCAAAGCTTTATAATCTCGGCAGGAGAAAGCTTTTTTCTCTTTCCCTTTGATTTTTTATCCTTTTTCTTTTTATCGGCCTTTTTGTCCTTGTTCTTATTTTTCTTTTGAGCCGCTTCGTTATCCTTTTTGGCCATGATTTTTTTTGCGGTTTTGTTAAGATTTTTTTTAAAAAATAAAACTTTAAGCCAAAAATCAACGCCGTCGGCAGATTTTATCATTTCAAATCTTAAGGGCAGGATCAAAAAAACGGCGACAAGAGCAACAAGCGACAAAACAACGATCCCGATTATTTTAAAAGCCACTCTCCCGCCTCCTGTTTTGATTTTTTCCACAGCGCGGCAAGTCGTTTTTGCATTTCGGAAACACTCACCCAGCTAATCACGGTTATTATACCAAAAAGTTGTTAACAAATCAAGAAAAGAGACAAATTGCGGGAAAATTTTCGAATAAATCAAAAAAATCCCCGAGATGCAAGGGTTTTATGCCTGCATTTCGGGAATTTAAAATTTTTTAAAATAAGGCAACCGATATTTATGCAAGCCTATGCCCTGCCGACGGCCTCGTTTTTTTCACTCTGCCGGTCGTTTTTTGATTGCCGCGCGTTTTACCGACAGAAGGCCGAAAGCGGTATATCCCTTGTAAGCGAATATCTGACCGAGCTTTCCATATGCCTGTTGTCATAATCGGACAGCGGAGAGGCTTTATATTCGAGCGGCATCAGCTCAACGCAAAAGCCCTCCCGCCCGTAATTGTATCTGAACCAATTTTCAAATCCGCCGCCGTAAAGAGAAAGCTGTGAGGATGTGGGGCTCTTGTAAAATCCGAATTTTTTGCAAAGCTTGCCTGCGAGATACGATGAATCGGCAGTATTGACATTTACACTGTCCGACCAATAAATGCTCTCACCCTGAATATGAAAGGAAAGAAGCATCTCAAAGCCGTTGGCCGAGCAAAGCTCCATAAGCGCCGCCGTTTCCGGCTCGGAAGCGGCCGAATATCCCGGGAACGTACTCTCATGCGGAACGGTGCTCATTTTATCGTAAAAGCCATGCAAAAAGGGAAAGTTTCTGTTAAGGTTAACGCCGTTGGCATTTGCCTTATATGCCGAGGCTTCGGTTCTGACGACATCTGTCGACGGGCTTTGTCCTGACAGAAGGATTTCCGTTCCGTCGGGATTGCAGTTGGGAACGATATAAAAGGTGCAATTGTCCAAGATGTATTTCATGTCGTATCCGTCAAGCTCGCCGCTGTCGGAATAATAGGCGGCGGCATAATCCTCAACACACCGCATAAGATAGGTAGTCGTTATGTGTTCCCGTGCGTGCATTGCTCCCACGAGGCATATTTTTCGGCCACCCGTTCCGAGCTTTAAAAGGGTTATATTTCTCCCCTGAGCTCCGGTTCCTATAACCGATGAGCTTAAAATCTCGGGATATGCTCCGCAAAGACCCCTTATCTGACTTTGCACAAGGTCGTAGGTCGAAGGCAGAGTATAGTCGACGATTCTGTTTTTATCGGGCTCGGGCTCGGGCTTGATTTCAGCGGATGAAGGCTTTGACGGCGCCTCGGAGCTTTCGGGCGGGTCGGCCTGCTCGCTTGCGGCCTCGCTTTGCCCTTCGGGCAAAGACTCCTGCCCGGCAGAAACGCACGAAAAAACCTCCTGTTCGGAGAATTCGGAGAATTCCTCCTCCCCCTTTGCCCCGCTTTTTTCCGCCGCAGGGCGGCTTAGTGACATCCCGACCAGCAGACAAAAGGAAAGAAAAAGAACTCCCACGGATATCAGGGTCTCGGTTTTTTTCATAAAAGCTCTCCTTTACAAAACCCTCCGCAGGGTCGGTTAACGGCTCGCCGCGCAGCACACACTTAAAATCCCTCCGACCCCGCCGGAAAGAAAACCTCCCGGCTTGTCGGCACACATGCTCGCGGGCTTATAAACCCGGTCAATCATAAACCTTGCTTAAAAATTCCCTCAGCCGCTGATTTTTCGGATTGTCAAAAACCTCGGCGGGGCTGCCCTCCTCTGCGATAATTCCGTCGTCCATAAAAATCACCTTGTCGGATATTTCCGAAGCAAAACTCATTTCGTGGGTAACTATGACCATTGTACGATTTTGCTCGGCAAGTCCCTTTATTACCTTTAAAATCTCTCCGGTAAGCTCGGGGTCAAGAGCCGATGTCGGCTCGTCGAAAAAGAGTATCTCAGGCTCAAGAGCAAGCGCCCTTGCAATGGCAACACGCTGCTGCTGACCGCCCGACAACTCGCAGGGGAAGCTGTCAAGCTTTTGAGACAGTCCGACCTTGTCGAGTATCTCCTTGGCCTTTTGCTCTATTTCGGCCTTCACGACCGCCTTTCCTCTTGCTTTCATTTCGTCCTTTTTGAGAAGCTCGACGGCCAGTGTAACATTTTTAAGCACGTTGTATTGAGGAAAAAGATTGAACTGCTGAAAAACCAGTCCGAAATTCAGCCGCATCATTCTTATTTCGTTTTCAGAATATTTCTTGCTTTCGTTAAAATCCACCAAAAGCTTACCGTTAAGATAAACCTGACCGTAATCGGCGTGCTCGAGAAAGTTAAGGCAGCGAAGCAGGGTTGTTTTTCCGCTTCCCGAGGAGCCTATGATCGACAGCACCTGCCCCTTTTCAAGAGTAAAATCTATTCCTTTAAGCACTTCGGTCTTGCCGAAGGTTTTCATCATGTTTTTCACTTCAAGTATAGGCATACCGTCACCTCCTCAGTTTCCGAAATATGAAAGCTTCTTTTCAAGCTTTGTAAACAGCACGGTCAGCACCCCGCTGAACAGCAGATAATAAACGCCGGTGAAGAAAAGAGGCCATATCTGTCCGGAAATACCCTTTGTGCCTTTCATAAAGGCCTGACCCGCCCATATAACCTCCTGCAAAGCAATAATACGGGCAAGGGATGTGTCCTTTACGAGGGTTATTATTTCGTTGGCCATTGGAGGAACAATACGCTTGATCATCTGAAGCAGCGTGACCTTAAAAAATATTTGTCCCTTGGTCATTCCGAGCACCATTCCCGCCTCCTGCTGACCTTTGGGAACACCCTGAATACCTCCGCGGTATATCTCGGAAAAATAACAGGCATAATTTATTATGAAGGCCACCGCCGCAGCTACAAAGCGCCCGTCCTCGCCGCCGCCCCATATGTTGTTTCCGATCATGCCCGGCATGTAATAGATTATCAAAAGCTGTATCATAAGGGGGGTGCCTCTGATTATCCACACTATTGTTTTCATAAGCCCGCTCAACGGCTTGAATTTGGCCATAGAGCCGAATGAAATGAGCAATCCGAGAGGTATGGCTCCGAGCAAGGTAACGGCAAACAGCTTCAGTGTCTGCAAAAAGCCCTCGTTAAGCGCCCCGAAAACCGTGGGGAACTGCTGGATTATAGTTTGCATAAAAACATCCTTTTATATTTATATACGACCAAAAGGGCCGATATTGGGATGTACTCGGTTAATCATACCGAGCGCCCCGACCGGTCCTTATGGGCAGCATTTACGGAGAGGACTTTTGCTTTCCTCCCCGTTTAAATTCAATTATTTATTATGTGCGGTACTTGCCGAACCGTCTTATTTCCGGTCGATGATAGCGGCCTGAACACCGTATTTCTCGGCGATTTCTGCGGTCTTTCCGCTTTCAAAGGTGGTCTTAAAGAACTCGTTGAGCTTTTCGGTAAGGTCGGAGCCCTTTCTGAAACCGACTCCGTATTCCTCGCTGGTAAGCTTGGCGGTGTATGTCAGCTCGGCATAGCCGGTTCCCTCGCCCACCATTGCGGCGGCCATAAGGGAATCGATGATGGCGGCGTTGCAGGTGCCGGCCTTAACTTCCATAAGAGCGGTGGCCTGATCCTTGACCTCGGTGAACTGATAGCCGTTTGCCTCTGCGGCCTTCTGTCCTGCCGAGCCGCTTTCAACGGCGAATTTAAGATCCTTGCAGTCTGCGGCAGACTGATACTTGGAAGCGTCGGCAGCTTTAACGATAACCACCTGCGCATTGTTGCAATATGCATTGGAGCAGCTCATTGCCGATTTAACCTCATCGTTAAGCGTCATGCCGTTCCATACGCAGTCGATGGATTTTCCGTCAAGCTCCATGGCCTTGTTGTCCCAGTCGATCTCGGTGAACTCAACGCTTACGCCGATGCTCTCGCCGAAGGCCTTTGCCATGTCGGCGTCAAAGCCGATCCAGTTGCCCGATTCGTCCTGATAATCCATAGGCTCGAAATCGGTAATTCCCACAACCAGCTTGCCCTTTCCCTGAACATACGAAAGATCGCTGTCGGTCTTGGCCTCGGTTTTGGATGTTGTATCGTTGTCATTGTCCTTTCCGCAGCCTGTAAAGCATACTGCCACCATCATAGCTGCGAGCAAAAGTGCGATAATTTTTTTCATATTTATTGCCTCATTTCGATTTATTTTGTTACCGCTTTACTGTGATAAACTGATAATATCATAAAGTGTTTTGTTTGTCAAGTACTTTTTTGTTTTTTTCTTTTTTGCTCTTATATACATATTTCGGCGCTGTGTACGCCGCCGTAAATCCGAAGCCGTCGGCAAAAAAGGTGAAAATTCAGCACCTTTCTCCCTCAAGCTTCTTGACAATGTTATACAGATAAAGTATTATGATTATATAAAAAGGAAATGAGGTTATCAAATGAAAAAAATTATTGCAATGCTTCTCTGCCTGACAATGTGTTTTTGCGTCATGTCCCTTTCGCCTTTGGCAGAGGGCGCACAGCAGCCCATGCTTGGCGACGCCGACAATGACAAAAAGATCTCCGCAAACGACGCGCTTTTCGTGCTCCAGTGCGCGGTTGAAATAATTAAAACCACCAAAGAGGAAATTGCCGTTCTCGATGTGGACGGGGACGGGATGCTCAAAGCGTCCGACGCTCTTCTCATATTGCAAAAAACCGTTAACCTGATTCGCTTCTTCCCTGTTGAATACGGCGACGGATATATTTATATTGATAAAACCGCTATAATGTCAAAAAAAGGCGGCGTCGACTTTGTTTTGATCGAGGCCTTTTTGAAGCCCGAGATTGCCGAAACATATATCCTTCTCTCCAAATGCAGTGACGCCCGTGTACTGGCGGATTTCGGTGAATGGCAACCCGACGGCACACTTCCCCTGTTTGTACGCACCACCGAAAATGCACAGGAGGAGTTCAACGTCGAGATCACGGTATGCATCGAAAATCACGAGGACATCAGCGCAAAAATATCCGTTACGGTCATTCCCGACGAGACTCTTATCCCCTACAGTTTTGATGATGATGTGCCCGATTTCGGAGTTTTGACAGGAACCGCTCCGTCTTATATGATGCTCACCGACAAGATTGTGGAGGGCAAAAAATCCTGTCACCTCATTTATTCTGCCGACGAAGTTGCCGCGAATTACGGCTCGAATAACGCCTTAAACGACTATATGAACAAGCTTGTTAATCTGGGTTTCCAAAAGGAAGGCCCCGAAGCTAACGAGTCTAACGGAGAAAGCTACGGTTTATACAACGAAGCATTCAAAAAATATGTGGGCGTTTCCACCGTCACCATAGAGGGCGAAAGCTACTGCGAAATTGATATAATTCTCGACCCCATAACATTCTGAGATTTCTAAAAGGTCCGAGACCCCTGCTCTTTCCCCGCCGTCTGAAGTATAAAATTCAAAAATAAAACAGCCCGAGTCTGCCAAGCTTAGCCGTAGATTCGAGCTGTTTTGTTTTTATAGATAGTGTATGTTTGCGCAGGACATCATACAACAAGAAAAAATATCAAAGTGAAAATTGCTTTCTGATCTCGTCAAAGGTTTTTATGGGCGGCATGTTTTCTTCAGGGTGTCCGATAAACTTGTCCATTAAAACGGTATCATACCACCTGCCGAATTTATATCCGCTGCACGAGATCTTCCCCGAAAGCTTATATCCGTTTCTTTCGTGAAACCCCACGCTTTTATAAACCGTCTTTTCCTCCTCGGTTGTAGGCAGAGTTATCACGGCCAGGGTTTTTATTATTCCCTGAGCCTTCAATACCTCTTCAAGCATTTCGTAAAGCCGCCTTCCGATACCTGCTCCCCGGGCGTTTAAGTCAAGGTACACCGTCGTTTCAACCATTCGGTCGTAGGCGGCTCTTTTTTTTAACCGGCCGGCATAGCAATACCCGAGTATTTTCCCGTCCTTCTCGGCAACAATGAAAGGATATTTCGCTAATGTATCGGCAATTCTGCCGCGAAACTCCTCGGCCGACGGAGCGTCATATTCATATGTTATGGCCGTGTTTTTTACATAATAGGAATAAATATCCGAACATTGCCCGGCATCCTCAAGCCTTGCCGCCCGCAAAATAATATCCGACATTTTCAAAACCTCCGAAAAAAGCTTTCCAAAGATTATTGTATCATAAAGGAAATAAACATCAAGACCAAAATTTAAATCCCCAAAAAAGCAATCCTTCCCAAAAGCAGTTTTTCCGAAAACACCTTTGTCGGCCTGTACATCAGCATATTCCGGCCTTCCTTGTACAAATTTAGGCACACTGTAAAGCCCGAAAGAGAAAGCGCAAAGAAAAAACAGCCACATAAGTGACTGTCTTTCTTTGTGTTGGCATCGATCTATCTTCCCGGGCGGCTTCCCGCCGAGTATTGTCGACACCGATGAGCTTAACTACCGTGTTCG
>CAKSPR010000020.1 GCA_934486455.1 uncultured Eubacteriales bacterium | reverse complement strand
CCTATGTGCGACGACAAGCCGAAAAGCACCATTAATAGGCCGTTTCAGGCGTGTTCGGATATGCGCGTTATGGTTAACCATAGCGCACATATCCGAACGCGATTTTGGCGGAGAAAAATCCCCATATACTGCGTTAAAATACTCGTTAATCCGACAGGATAAACTGCGCTTTTGCCTTGTATCTGAGAATTTTTCTTACCGACAAAATTCTTCGACCTGAAATGAGCGTAGTAATGAGGGATTTTCGGTGCGGAGGAACACATAAGGCTGGCGCCTATGTGCGACGACAAGCCGAAAAGCACCATTAATAGGCCGTTTCAGGCGTGTTCGGATATGCGCGTTATGGTTAAATTTTAAAGCGCACAACAAAGCGGACATTTCCCATGCAGGGAGGTGCCCGCTTTTTTATTTTAATATAATAACGGATTATATTTTAAGCTCACGGCGATTATGGTCAAAGCAGCAGCCTGTCAGCCGAGTTCGGCGCTTTTTCCGACCACGGCGTAAAGGATATAAAGCGCGTCAACGGCCTTTATCTCGCCGTCGCCGTTCATGTCTGCGGCGTGCATTTGGAGGTCGGAAAGCTCTCTTGCACCCACCGCCGCCTGAAGCGCCATAAGCGCGTCGTTTCCGCTGACCCTTCCGCTTTCGTCCACATCGCCCTCAAGATAAACGGTCACATGGAATGGATAAATTCCTTCGGGTCTTGAAAGAGCGCCGTAAGCCACTCCGCTTTTAAGACCTTTGAATGTGGCGATCTGCCCGTATTTGACCGTGTCGCCCTCCCCTCTGGAAGGCTTTCCTCCCGAAAGGGTCATTTCGGCAATTTCGGTGTCGTTAAACTCCCAATATTCGGAGATAAAGCAGGGTCCCATGGTATGTCCGTCATAGAGTATCTGAGCCGAGGTAACGCCGTTTATTGCGGAAACGGCGCTGACATAACGGGGGTAATCCACCTGACCGCCGATAAGAAAATCCTTTATGGTATCGGCGTCAACAATTTTACCCGAGCTTTCCGGTATAATAACATACCGATTGCTTTCGCCGGCCTGACCTTTTTTAATTTCGTTGTTGAACCAAAACGCCTTATAAGGGAATTCGCCCTGAAAACCGAATCCGAATTCCACCGGGAAGAAATTGGGAATAGCCATTTGCTTAAGGGCGGCCTCATCGGCGGCCGCAATGTCGAAAACAGCGGGATCAACGGTAATTTCCACGCCCATGGGAAGAAGGCCGTTTTTGAGGAACTCCCTGTCGGTGGTATAGGTCATACTGCGGGTCTCTCCAACGGGAACATAGAGGTGATCGGTTGAAAGACGAACATTGATCTCTCTTTTATACCAATCTTCGGCGAAATAGTTGCGCTCGACCGTCTGCACCCCTTCTATATCCGAAAGAGCGGCCTTGACCTTATCGAACTCGTCCGAGATCATGGCGAGGAGCTGATATTTAACGGCGTCACCTTCGGTCGGCTCCTTATAGGTGACCATCAGCGAGCTGACACCCTTTTCGCTTGTAAATACCTCTGCGGGCGTTTTACCCGACAGCACGGCAACAATAAGCAGACTGTTGTCATAGTTGTACGACGGTTGCTCGGCGGCAAAGCAGGAAATACCCGCACCGCATATCATAACGACCGCCAAAAACAGAGCTAATAACTTTTTCATACGGTTTTCCCCCCTTATCTTCTGTGTATATTTTACACCTTTGGTAAATATTTGTCAACCCCCTTCTTGGCAGTAATCGGAATATTTTTGGAAATTTTTCAATATACATTTTTGACAAATTATTTTTTTATAAGGGCGGTGGAGATATGGGGAAAAATCTTAAAAGGCGGATCGCGATTATTTTTATCGGCGCGGGGGTGGCGGCGGCCGTCATTCTGCTGTTGGACGGACTTCTTTCGAGCACGGCAAAGCGGGTATCGGCATGTGCCGAGCAATACACCGTAACAAGAATGATCGAGTTCTTAAAGGGCTACGGTTACGAATGCGAGGAAATGCCCGACGAGGTTTGCGATTATACCGTTCCGACCGAGTTCGACGGCGTTATGACAATTTACAACGACCTCCAAAAGAGTCAGGGCTTTGATCTTGAAAAATACAAGGGAAAGACGGTCAGGCGATTTTCCTTTAAAATAAAAAACTACCCCGACACACAAGAGGAGGTTTTTGCAAACCTTCTGCTTCTCGACGGGGAGATAATCGGCGGAGATGTTTGCACAAGAGCCCTCGACGGATTTATGGAAGGCTTCGACCGCTCGAAGGGACAAAGCGGCATCATGAAAAAGGCAATGGCCCAGGTGGGGTAAGGCTTCCCGCAACATAAAAGCCGCCGTCAATGCACAAACCTAAAAGTATAAACAAGGCCGTGGCGCCCCTTGTAAGGGGAGCTGGCAAAACGCAAGTTTTGACTGAGGGGTAGTAAGTCTTATTGCAACAAAAAAGCCCCCGTCAATGCACAAGCCTAAAATCTACTCTCCGCCGTGGCGCCCCAAGGCATGCGAGCTGGCAAAACGCAAGTTTTGATTGAGGGGTAGTAAGTCTTATTGCAACAAAAAAGCCCCCGTCAATGCACATTCCCGCCGCACTTCCTGTCGATCAAAGAAACAATTTCAAAACGATAAAGCTATCCTTTCTGAATAAAGCCTTGTTATCACTACTACCCTCCAGTCGCCTTGCGGCGCCAGCCTCCCTGACAAGGGCGGCCACGACTGTGTTATATCCGTCATTGCAGTGTATTGACAAAAGCTCAATTTAACAAATAACCTTCTGTTAAAAAACACTTTTAAAAGCCTCAACTACGCCGTGGCGCCCCTTGTCAGAGGAGCTGGCAAAACGCCAGTTTTGACTGAGGGGTAGTAAGATTTCTTGTAATGAAAAAACTCCCCGTCAAAGATCCCTTCCATACACCCTGCGGCGGCGTTCTTTTCCACCCTCGAAATCCCGGCGCAAAAAAACAGAGCACCGCCCGAAAAAGAGGTGCTCTGTTTTAAATATAAAAATTATGATTGCGCGGGATGCGGCTTAAAATTACTCGGCAAAGCCGGAAAGCACGAGATTTACAAGTCCCTCGACAGCCTCCTGCTCGTCGGCTCCGTCGGCGATGATGCGGATGGAGGTTCCGCCGATAATACCGAGGGAAAGCACGCCGAGAAGACTCTTGGCGTTAACGCGGCGCTCTTCCTTTTCCACCCAGATAGAGGATTTATATTCATTCGCTTTCTGAATAAAGAAGGTTGCAGGGCGAGCGTGAAGTCCTACCTTGTTCTGAACCATTACATCTTTAACAAACATTAGAATCTCTCCCGATAATCTTGTTTTTATACTACCCATTATATCACAAAAATCTTACCAGTCAACGAATTTCGACCAATCTTTTGGGGCAAAACGGAAAGTTCTACTCTCGCGCCAAATGCGGACAAATTTACCCCTTTGCCTTTGTCTATTTTATACAAAAATTTGTGCAAAAATTCACCACTATGACCAGTTTATTATTCGACAGCAAGTATTTTTGTTTTACAATATAGTGTTGTTATTCTTGGTTTTTCTCTTTAAGCTGCGCAATATATTGCAAATCCTCTTTTGAAAGATCGGCGCTTTCGAGCATATCCGGGCGCTTTTTCAAGGTGCGTTCCAGTGCCTTTTGCCGCCGCCATTTTTTGATGTTAAGATGATGTCCCGACAGCAGCACCTCGGGCACCTCCCTGTCCCTCCAGACCCTCGGGCGGGAATACTGGGGATATTCCAGCAGCCCAGAAAAATGGCTTTCCTCGGTAAAGCATTCGTCGCTTGAAAGCACACCGGGCACAAGCCTTGCCACCGTATCGGCAAGCACAAGAGCCGGAAGCTCCCCGCCTGTCAGCACATAATCGCCGATGGAAATTTCCTCGTCGACAATTTCCTCAAGCACCCTTTCGTCCACGCCCTCATAATGTCCGCAAAGAATGACCAGCCTCGGCAGCTTTGAAAGCTCAAAAGCCTTTTGCTGGGTCAGGGTCTTTCCCTGGGGAGACATGTAAACCACATAGGGTCGTCTTTCGTCCATTTTTTCGACCGCCTTAAAGCAGTCGTAAACCGGCTGAGCCTGAATTATCATGCCCATTCCGCCGCCGAAGGGGGCGTCGTCCACCTGTTTTTGCTTGTTTTCGGTATAATCCCTGATGTTGTGGCAATGGGTCTCGATAATTCCCTTTGCCCGAGCTCTCCCGATTATGCTTTCGCAAAGCACCCGATCGCACATCTCGGTAAAAAGGGTCAGAATATCAATCCTCATCGTCAAAAATTCCTTTCAGCGGGGTGATTTTAATAATACCGCCGTCCACATCAACGCTGTCGACCACATCGGGAATGGCGGGAACAAGATATTCTCTTTTGTCCTCACCCTTTATGTGCCAAACATCGTTTGCGCCGGTTTTCGAAACATCGCAAAGCTCGCCCAAAAGCTCACCGCTTTGACTGTCCCGGACCTTGCAACCAAGCAGATCCTCAATAAAATGACTGCCCTTCGGGAGATTTGCATCGTCCCGATTTATATAAACGATCCTGTTGCGAAAGGCCTCGGCCTGCTCGACCGTGTCCACCCCGTCAAGCTTCAAGAGAACCATGCTTTTGTGCGCTCTGGCCGCCTTAACGGCGATCTTGCGGGTGCCGTTTTCGTCGAGATAAAGGCATTTGAAGGATGTGAGAAACTCGGGGCTGTCGCTCCATGGCTGTACCCTGACCTCTCCCCTGATACCGTGGGTGCCGGTTATTTTGCCGGTTTCGATAAATTGTTTTTTCATAAAAATTCTCCGAAAAATGATATATAACGCCGCGCTTACGCAACAGATGTATTTTACCACACCCCGCCGCTTTTGTAAACAGCAAAAAGACAGTCAGGCGGGGTGTAATACCCGACCGATAAAATGTCAAACGCCTTTTTATCGACACTCGGGAATTGTCTCGGTCCTCCCTGTCGCCGTTTAAAGAAACATTACATAATAGATCGGCAGATAAATTATTTTTCCGTTTCTTTTGACCGTTCTTTCATTGGACATGACAAACGCTTTTTTTATGTGATAATCTTCATTTTTCACAAAATTGCTGAGGGCGCTGTGGACGGTGTAATCCTTGCCCGATTTTACCTCAATCGGAACAGCCGACAGACTTTCATAGTCGTCGATCAGATAATCAACCTCGCCCTTGCTGCGGTTATCATAATAGAACAGCTTATGTCCGTGAGCCGCCAGCTCGCTTGCAACAACGCTTTCGTAAACCGATCCGAGATTAACGCATTTTTGGTCGTCGAGCACTGCGCGAATATTGTTTCCGAAAAGAATACCGGTTAAAATTCCGACATCGTTAAGATATAGCTTGAGCAGATTTTTTCCTGTCGACTGGATAAGCGGAAACACCAGATTTGTTATCGCCTGAACATTCAAGGCTATGCCCGCGCTTATCAGATATTCAAATTCATCTCTGTAATCGGAAAAGGTTTTCCCTTTTTTATCTTCAATGCTCCGGGCGACCACTCGTTTTTTCTTATTTTCCATATTGGAGGGGATCAGATCGTAAACACGACGGATATTAAGTCTCTTTTCGGCGTCGTACTTGGATGCGTCAACAGCATAATAATCGTGGATCTCACCTTGAATTTCCCGTACCAGTTGAATATTCTTTGTCTCAAGATAAGTGTTCACGGCGTCGGGAAGACCGCCCACAAGCAGATACTTGCGAAACAGATCCATTATCTTGTTGTGCATGGCTTCATCAAGCTCCTCCATACGCATGAATTTTTTTTGCATGGAGGATATAACAAGCTCATTCATGCCGTTTGCGTACAGAAACTCTTCAAAATCAAGGGGGTACATCCTTACCTTGCGTATGCTCCCCATGGGAATGGATGTGGTTTCCGAAAGGGTCACACCAAGCAGAGAACCGCTGGCAACATAGGTGAATTTATTATCCTGTGAAAGGAATTTCAGCAGTGTCAGAAGTTGCGGATAGGCCTGAATTTCGTCTATGAAAATCAGCGTATTATCCTTTTGCTTCATTTTGTCGCCGGCGACCATACTGACCTGCAAATAGAAATCCTCAACCGACCGAATGTTAGAAAACAGCCTCGCCCCGACCGAGTCCTCGATCATATTGATCTCTATAAAATTTTTAAACAGCTTTTGACCGACATGGCGGATAATAAATGTTTTGCCCACCTGTCGTGCACCGTCCACCAGCAATATCTTTTGAGAGTCTGATCTTAAATGCTCTTCGATCAAGGCTTCGATCTTTCTAAAAAGCATATTTACACCTCCGTGCAATAATTCAAGGGTATTATAGCACAGAAAAAACAACTTTTCAATATATATTTAAAATATTATTCCAACTTTTCAATAATATATTCCCTGTTATTTTAATACTTTTCAAAAGAAGCGGACGGGTGCAAGCAAAAACCGCCCCGTTATGCGGGGCGGTTTTGTAGGCGGTTTTGCCGAAGGTTAAAATGTTTATACTTTATCAGTCGAGGGTCTCGACGATTCCGACGATGAACTGGAGTATCATAAGTGCATCGGAGGAGTTGATTGCTCCGTCGCGGTTGACATCGGCAACGGTCTTCTGCGCCTCGTCAAGCTCGACGATTCCCACAACGCTTTGAAGAACGGTGAGAGCGTCGGTGCTGTCCACCTTTTCGCTCATGTCCACATCGCCCATGAGATATTCGCCGTCCGAAAAACGAATTCCGTGCTTCTTGGCAAATTCTTCGGCATAAGAGCCCTTTTTGCCTGCAATAAAGAATTTATCGCTTGTTCCGTTAAAGGCGTCGTCGTCGATGAAATTGACGCTTTCGGGAATGTACATGCTCTTAAGGGAAGACTTTTCGATGACCATATCGCGGGTCACGCGGTCGACCCCTTCGGCGATAGACACCCTCGAAACGGGTGAGCGGTCGAAGGAATCCTCGTCAAAATCATAGATGTTTCCGTGGATCTTGACCGTTGTAATGCCGGTGCGTCCGAAGGCGCTGATTTCGATTTTGGTTACGGTTTCGGGAATTTCAACCTGTGTAAGGCCTTCGCAGGAAAGGAAGGCGCCCTGTCCGATGGTGGTAAGTGAATTGCCGAGGGTCAGCTTCTTTGCGGCAGACGCTCCGTTAAAAGCATAGTCGCCGATTTCGGTTACGGTGTTCGGAATAACGATCTCTCTGATTGCGGCGCAGCCGTCAAAGGCATTGTCCCCGATTATTCTCAGCCCCTCGTTAAGGGTAAGGGTCTTTACGGCGGCGCAGCCGTAGAAGGCATAAGGCTTTACTGCTGTGACATTTGCCGAGATTTCAACTTTCTCGATAGCCGAGCAGTTTTTAAACACCGAGTCGGGAATTTCGGTAAGGCCGGTGCCGATTGTAACGGTTTTAAGGCTCTCACAGCCCTCAAATGCCGAATAACCCATTTTCGTGACGGTATCGGGAATGGTTACCGACTGAATTCTCGTGCATCTGAGGAATGCGCCCACTCCGACAGAGGTAAGGCCTTCCGAAAGGGTAAGCTCGGTAATTCCGTCGGCGCCGTTAAAGGCATAATCCTCGATGGTTTTGACCGATGCGGGGAGGTCAAGAGCTCTCAGTCCCTTGCAGCCGGAAAATGCACTTTCGCCGATGACCGAAATGCTTTCTCCCCAGTTTATCTTGGTCAGCGCAACGCAATCTTTAAATGCTCTTTCACCGAGCGTGGCAAAGTTTGTGCCGAAGGTGACTTCCGAAAGGGCGGTACAGCCGTCAAAAACATTGTTTTCCATAGCCGAAAGGCCGTTTCCGATATCCACGGTGCGAAGACTTGTGCAATCTTCAAAGGCGTTGTATTTAAGGGTCTTAAGGCTGTCGGGCAGGATTATTTCCTTTATGCCCTTGCAGCCGTAAAATGCATATTCCCCTATTGTTTCGAGCTTTGCTCCGAAATTAATTTCTTTAAGCCCGGTGCAATCTCTGAAGGCCGAGGAGCCGATAGTTTTAACACTTGCGGGAATCGAGAGAGAACGGAGAGCGGTGCAGTCGGAAAATGCTCTGTCGCCTATGGTTTCGATCTTATCGTTCCAAACGATCTCCGAAAGGGCGGTACAGTCGGAAAATGCCGTGTCTATAGTGGTGACATTTGCGCCGAGAGTGACCTTTTCAAGGCTTATGCAGTTTCTGAAAACGCCGAAATCGATTTTGGCAAGACCGTTTCCGATGACGACGGTTTTAAGTGCCGAGCAACCGTCAAATGCATATGTTTCGAGCTTTGTTACGCTGTCGGGGATAGTTATGGATCTAAGGGCTTCGCAACCCTGAAAGGCGCTATAATCTATGGTTTTTACTGTGGAGGGAATTTCCACCGAGGTAATAGCGGTGTTGTTTCTGAAGGCGTTTCCGCCGATAGCCGTAACGGCCTCGTCGCCGATCTGAGAAGGAATGGTGATTTCGGCAGAAGAGCCTTTATATCCGGTTATTTCAAGTACGCCTGAGAAGGTTTTATTATAGGTGAAATCGCCGAAGGTCTCGTCGGCCGAGACGACAATGCCGGCCGCGGGAACAGCCGCAAGCACAAGGCAAAGGGCAAGCAAAACAGACAGTAATTTTTTCATATAGATCCTCCTTAAATTTTCAACACTTTACATTATACTCCACCTGAAAATTTTGTCAATAGCCCTGCAATGGCTTTTTCGACTTTTTCTGACCTGTTTTTTCCGCATAGCACAAGGATAAGGTTTTCTCTGTGCCGTGGCGCCCCTTGTCAATGCACAAGCCTAAAAGTATTAACTAAACCGTGGCGCCCCTTGTCAGGGGAGCTGGCTCGGCTCTGCCGAGACTGAGGGGTAGTAAGGCTTATTGCAACAAAAAACTTCTTCCAACGCACACAGTCCTAAAAGCTTAAACTCCGCCGTGGCGCCCCTTGTCAGGGGAGCTGTCAGCGCCAGCTGACTGAGGGGTAGTAAATCATCCCGTAACACAAAAGCTACTGTCAACGCACAACACTTTCCGCAAACTTTTTCTCAGCACTTTTCTACCGTCAATGAACCTATTCTATCCATAGTATATCCTGACGGTCAAAGAACTGATTACAATACGATAAGGCTACCTTCTCTAATCAAAGCTGTGTTTTCACTACTACCCCTCAGTCGCCTACGGCGCCAGCTCCCCTGACAAGGGGCGCCACGGCTTGGTTGAGATTTTTAGCCTTATACATTGACAAGGGGCGTCACGGTTTTGTTTAAACTTCAGTCTTGTACATTAACGGAAGAAAAGCGATGAGGAACTTACTATCCCCCTGAAAAATCGCACAAAAAAGAACGGACTCGGAAACCCAAGCCCGTTCTGCAATCTGCGACTTTATCAGTCGATTTCAACCGCGACCTTCTGGTCGTTGCGGCTTGCCGCTGCACGCATAACAGTGCGGATAGCCTTGGCTATTCTGCCCTGCTTACCAATGACGCGGCCCATATCACTTTCGGCGACATGGAGATGATAGGTGATAACACCTTCCTCATCGGCTTCGTCGACGTTAACGGTCACCTGGTCGGGGAATTCCACGAGACCCTGTGCCATAGCAATAAGAAGCTCCTGCATAGTTCACACCTCCTCACAAGCGGCATAATAAGGCGCCATTAAAGAACGCCGTTTTTCTTAAGCAGACTTTTAACAGTGTCTGTGGGCTGAGCGCCGTTTGCAATCCACTGCTTTGCCTTTTCAACATCAATCTTGATTTCGGGTTTTTCATCGGAAGGGTTGTAGTATCCTACCTCCTCGATAAATCTGCCGTCACGGGGATATCTTGAATCGGCCACAACTATACGATAGAAGGGGCTTTTCTTTGCGCCCATGCGGCGAAGTCTCATTTTAACAGCCATTACTGTCACCTCCTGATCTGAAAACTTTTTGCGCGAAAAACGCGGCGATTATATAAAAATCAAAAAGATTTTTAATAACTTGTTTATGTGCGCTACGGTTAAACTCACATTTTAAATCCGGGCGGGGGCATCATGCCGGGCTTAAATCCCATTCGCCTTTTGCCCTTTTTGCCGAACTGTTTAAACATCTGTTTCATCTGTTCATACTGCTTCATAAGACGGTTGACATCCTCAACCCTCTGCCCGCAGCCGGCGGCTATTCTCTTTCTTCTCGACCCGTTCAGAAGATCGGGATTTTCCCTTTCCTCCTCGGTCATCGAAAGGATTATGGCCTCTATGCGGTATATCTGTCTCTCGTCGATGTCGGCGTCTCGTATGCTTTTGTCAACACCGGGAATCATGCCGAGCATTTTTTTCATGGAGCCCATTTTTTTAAGCTGCTGAAACTGAGAAAGCAGATCGTTTAAATCGAATTTGTTTTGCTTGAGCTTTTTGGCAAGCTCCTCGGCCTTTTTCTCGTCAAGCTTTGTTTCGGCCTGCTCGATGAGCGAAAGCACATCTCCCATTCCGAGAATTCTCGACGCCATACGGTCGGGGTGGAAAACCTCAATATCGTCGAGCTTTTCGCCCGTTCCGGCAAATTTGATGGGCTTGCCGGTCACCGCTCTGATGGAAAGGGCCGCGCCGCCTCTGGTATCGCCGTCCAGCTTTGTGATGATAACCCCGTCTATTCCGAGGGTCTCGTCGAAGCTTTTGGCAACATTAACGGCGTCCTGACCGGTCATGGAATCGACCACAAGCATAATTTCGTTGGGCGAAACGGCTTCCTTCATGCGCTTAAGCTCGTTCATAAGCTGCTCGTCGATGTGCAGTCGGCCGGCGGTATCGAGAATAACAAAATCGTTGCCGTAATCCCTGGCGTGGGAAAGTGCCTGTTTGGCGGTTTTGACCGGATCCTGGGTTCCCTTTTCAAAGACGGCCGCACCCGCCTTTTCGCCGACGATTTTAAGCTGGTCTATGGCGGCGGGACGGTATATGTCGCATCCCACAAGCAAGGGGCGGTGACCCTTTGAAATGAGCAGCTTTGCAAGCTTTGCGGCGTGGGTGGTTTTACCCGAGCCCTGAAGGCCGCACATCATAACCACGGTGGGTCCCTTGGAGGCGGTATTGATGCGCTCCTCCCCGCCCCCCATAAGGGCGGTAAGCTCCTCGTTAACTATCTTGACCACCGTTTGGGCGGGGGTAAGACTTTCGGTTATATTTTGGCCGATGGCCTTTTCGGTGACCGTGTTTGCAAAGTCCTTTGCGACCTTATAGTTGACGTCGGCCTCAAGAAGGGCAAGTCTGACCTCGCGCATTGCCTGCTTGACATCGCTTTCGGTCAGCTTTCCGCGGCTTTTTATGTGTTTAAAGGCATTTGTAAGTTTTTCGGTTAGTCCTTCAAAGGCCAAGCTTATTCACTCCAGACTGTGTAAAGATGTATAAAAGAGGGGGTCAAATCACTTATAAGACTTATCGCAAAATTCATCGGCGGCCCTGTTAAAGGGAAAGCCGGCTTATAAGCCTTAAAAGCTCGTCAGCCCCGTCGCAATCGGTCGATTTGATAAGGCCGGTCATTTTTTCGGTTATTTTAAGGTTTTGCTCGTGGCGTTTTAAAAGGCCGAGCTTTTTTTCAAAGGCTTCGAGGTTTTTTTCGGCCTTGCGGATGTTGCCCAGCACGGCCTGACGGGTTATGCCTGCGTTTTCGGCAATTTCCCCGAGGCTTAGATCCTCGTTATAGTAAAGGTCGAAAAAATCCCTTTGGTGGTCGCTCAGCAGTCCGCCGTAAAAGTCCAGCAGGGCGGCTTTTTCCATATCCTTGGGCATAATCTCACCTGTCAACCAAAATTGATTTACACCTATTATAGCAGAAAAAAATAATTTGTCAACACTTTTTTGCTTGAATCTTTAATAAAAAGTTGTATAATATTATCAGAAGTATTTTTGTGCGTTTATGCGCGGAAAAAGGAGCGATATTATGAACGAAGTCATAAAAAACATACTGGGACGCAGAAGCGTAAGAAAATTCATCGAAAAGGAGATTCCTAAGGGTGACCTTGATAAGATAGTCACCGCCGGAATACATGCGCCCAGCGGAATGAACAAGCAGCTTTGGCATTTTTCGGTTGTGCAGAACAAGGAGCTGATCGAAAAAACGGCAGCGGCCATCGGTGAGATTTTAGGCCGCGACGGCTATGATTTTTACCGTCCCGACACCCTCATCCTCGTTTCAAACGACCGTGACAATCCCCACGGAGCGGCCGACAGCGCCTGCGCCCTCGAAAATATGTTTTTGGCGGCGCATTCTCTCGGAATCGGCTCGGTGTGGATCAATCAGTTTTGCGGAATATGCGACGACAAGCGGCTTCGTCCCCTGCTCGACGAGGCAAAGGTACCGTCAAATCACATTGTATACGGCGTTGCGGCCTTGGGCTATGCCGAGCATCCCTATAACGACTCCCACCGCGACACCGACGGAAAAATCGACTTTGTGCTGTAAAGGTTAGAAATTTACACTTCGCTCGTGGCGCCCCATGTCAATGCAATGGGGTTAAAATCAACAGCAAGCCGTGGTGCCCCAAGGCATGCGAGCCGGCTCGGCCGCGCCGAGACTGAGGGGTAGTAAGGTTTCTTGCAACAAAAAAGCCCCTGTCAACGCGCAATGCTAAAAATCTCAACTAAACTCGTGGCGCCATCGTCAACGCGCAAGACTAAAAGTCCACACTACGCTCGTGGCGCCCCTTGTCAGGGGAGCTGGCAAAACGCCAGTTTTGACTGAGGGGTAGTAAGACTTCTTGTAACGGAAAAGCTATCGTCAATGAACAAGCACAAGGCTTTCAGCCGTGCACACGGTTAAAGTTTCACGCTTGGCGGCCGCAGGGAGCGCTGAGGCTTTCTCGGCCCTGCCGAGAACAGAGGGCGCAAAACACCCACCCACTTTCACAAACGACCAAGCTTCATTCTCTGATTTAAGCCTTGCCTTTATCACCTACCGCCCTCCGGTCAGCTACGCTGACTCGCCTCAGCGCATCCTTGCGGCCGTAACCGTGCTGTATCAGTCGTTGCAGTGCACTGATCTCAACAGTGTCAAAGAACTGATTGCGATACGATATAGCTACCTTCTCTAATCACAGCTGTGTTCTCTACTACCCCTCAGTCTCGGCGCAGCCGAGCCAGCTCCCCTGACAAGGGGCGCCACGGCTGAGAGGAGACTTTCGGCTATGTTGCAATGACAGGGCCGCCACAGCATAGTTTAGACTTATAGCCTAATTCATTGACAAAAGCGTCACGGCGTAGTTTTAGTGGCAGTCAAATTCATTTACACAAAGCCAATATACCCTCTCATCACAAAAGGCCCCCGCATGGGAGCCTTTTTTTGTAGGTTAATTAAATACAATTCAGTAAAATTATAGGATACTATTCCCCGCGATTTTCCGCAGTCCGTTTCCTCGCCGAAAGCACTTTCGCAACCGCTTTCATCGGGGCTTTATCGGTTTTTACTTCCTTTTCAGCTCCTCCTGCTTTGCCTCGTTATAAAGCAAAACATAGCTGTCGTGGCGGCTTTTTGCGATGACGCCCTTTTTCACCGCCTCGCATATCTTACAGCCCTTTTCACAAATATGGGAGCAGGAAGAAAATCGGCATTTCCCGAGATAGGGCAAAAATTCCCTGAAAGTAAACTGGAGATTTTCCTTGCAGATATATCCCCCCGTTTCGGTATCCACCGAGGAAAAGCCCGCCGTATCGCAGACATAACCGCCGCTTTCAAGCTCGAAAAGGCTTGCGTGGCGGGTGGTGTGCCGTCCCCTTCCGAGCTTTTCGCTAATTTCTCCCGTTTCCAGTCCGAGACGGGGGTCGATGATGTTTAAAAGGGAGGATTTTCCCACGCCCGAATTGCCTGTAAAAACATTTATCCCGCCCCTCAGCGCCGATTTAAGCTCGTCTACGCCCTCGCCGCTTTGGCAGCAGACCGCAAAAACCTTGAGGCCTGTTTTTTCGTAAATGCCGAGCATTTCCCGAGGGGACTCGAGATCGGTCTTGTTGATAACGATGATCGGCTCGATCTCCCTGTCCTCGGCGACGGCGCAAAGGCGGTCGATAACCGGGGGATTGGGTCGCGGCTCGGCGGTGGACACAACGATTATCAGTCTGTCCACATTGGCCACCGGCGGGCGGGTGAGAAAATTCCTGCGGTCGAGTATTTTTGTCACAAAGCCCTTGCCGTTTTTGTCGATTGAGAATTCGGCTCTGTCGCCCACAAGAGGGGTTATGTCCTCGTTTCGGAAAACGCCCCTCGCCTTACATTCGTAAACGCAGCCGTCGGATTTGACATAGTAAAATCCCGAAAGTGCCTTGATTATGATGCCGGACAGGATCTGCGCGTGACTGTCAGGGCCGTTCTTTTTTTCGTCTGCACGGCCGCAGCCGCCCCTTTTCCCGTTTACAGGACTGCCGTTTCCCCTTGCGCCGTTTAAAGGACTGCCGTTTCCCCTTGCGCCGTTTAAAGGACTGCCGCTTCTTGCGCCGCCTGCCTTTTTACTCCTGTTTGCCATGCCTTATTGCTGCCCTTCGGCGGGTGCTCCGCCTGTGTTTTGATCGGTGAAATACGCCTCTCTCGGCAGTGTAAAGCTTTCCTCGACCGTGGCGGTGCCGGTGGAAAAATCTATGGAATATTTGCCGTAGTCATATCCGTTATATTTAAGATAAACGGTGTATTTTCCGCTTTCAAAGTTGCCCATGGCCTGGGTTATGGAGATGGCCGAGCTTTTGCTTTCGATGGTGGTGGGGTCGAGACTGCCGGTGTCGGCTATCTGCCGCCCGTCGTAGAAAGCGGTCATGTTAAAGCTCTTGTTGGCGTCGGAGGGAATGTCATACTGTATCGAAACCGACGCACCGCTTGAAATGGTCAGATCCACGGCCGAGCCGTTGTTGACCGTCGATCCCGAGGAAATGCTTTGGGAGATGACATATCCCTTGGGGTATTTGGTGCTGTCGCCGTAGCTGACGCTTCCCACCTTAAGACCGTCGCCCTCGATAAGGCGCTTGGCGTCCGATTCGGTCATTCCCAAGTAGTTTGAAACCACAACAAAGCTCGGTACGGGGCCCTTGCTGACATACACGATAACGGTTACGGTGCTGTCGACCTCCTCGCCTCCGGCAGGAACGGTGCTGATGACATATCCGTCGGCCTGCTGGTCGCTGTATATCTCCTTGGTCTCGTATTTAAGCCTCAGCGCCTTCATGTTGTCCTCGGCGCGGTCGAGCTTGTAGCCGACATAATCCTCCATGATCTGCTTTTTGCCGCCGAGGCTTACGGTGACGGTTATCTCCGAGCCTCTTTTGACCATTTTGCCCGCCCCCGGTGTTTGACTCATGATCTGGCCTGCGGGATATTCCGAGCTGTAATCGCTGGATTTAAGCACAAAGGTATACTGGTCCTTATACTGCTCGATAACATAGTTGTAATCCTGGCCGACGAATTTGGGACAGGAGATCTCGGTCTTGTCGATTTTCGAGCCCCTGACAATAAGCAGAGCAACCACCGCAAGCGCTACCACAAAGGCAATGGCCACGCCCACAAGCACCGGCACGGTGGCCGAGCTTTTCTTTCGGGTTTTTTTACCGCCCTTGCGCTCGGGCTCCCGTTCGGGCTCCTTAACTGTCTCTTCCCTAACGGCGGGAACATACTTTGTCGGCTCGTTGTCGACAAAATATTTATATTCAAACTGGGCGGTGGGATCCTTTTTAAGACGGTCGATGTCGCTTAACATTTCGGCCGCCGACTGGTATCTTTCGGCGGGATTTTTCTGCATTGCGCGAAGGGTTATTTCCTCAAGTCCCTCGGGAATATCGGGATTTAAGGAGGAGGGCTTTATCGGCTCGTTCTGAAGCTGCATAATGGCCACCGAAACGGCGCTGTCGGCGTCGAAAGGCAGCTTTCCGGTCAGCATTTCGTAAAGCAGAACGCCCACCGAATAGAGGTCGGATTTTGCGTCGGTGGCCTCTCCTTTAGCCTGCTCGGGGCTGATATAGTGCACCGAGCCGATGGCCTTGTCGGTCATCGTGCGCTGTTCGCTGCGGGCAAAACGGGCGATACCGAAATCGGTCACCTTAATGGTTCCGTCCTTTAAAAGCATGATATTCTGGGGCTTTATGTCGCGGTGGACTATGCCCTTATCGTGGGCGTGCTGCAAAGCACAGAGAATTTGGGTAGCAAAATAAAGCGCGTCCTTCCAGGGAAGCACTCCCTGCTGTTCGATGTATTCCTTCAGGGTAATGCCGTCGATGTATTCCTCGACGATGTACTGCACCCTGTCCCCCAGTCCGACATCATACACCTTAACGATATTGGGATGATCCATAACGGCGATTGCCTTGGACTCGTTTTTAAAACGGCGGCGGAACTCCTCGCTTTCAAGCAGCTCCTCCTTTAATATTTTAATGGCGACCGTGCGGTCGTCGATCTCGTCATGAGCCTTGTAAACGACCGACATTCCGCCCACGCCGACGATTTCTTCTATCTCATACCGTCCGTCAAGACGCTTTCCGACAAACTTGTCCATCATTTATCTTCTCCCTTCTCTTTGAAGCATATAACGGCGGTTATGTTGTCCCCGCCTCCGTTTTTGTTGGCTGTTTCTATGAGAGCCTCGGGGCAGTCGGAAAGCCTTGTCCCCTTAATGATTTCGAGCATTGCGTCGTCGGTAACATAGTTTGTAAGACCGTCGCTGCAAAGCAGAATACCCTCTCCCTCTTTAAGGCTTATCTCGTTATATTCGGCGTCGAGATATTCGTCCACGCCAAGCGCCTTTGTTATAACGTTCTTTCTCGGGTGTACCCGTGCCTCCTCCTGAGAAATTCTGCCGCTTTCAACCATCGACTGAACTATCGAATGATCGCGGGTTATCTGGGAAAGGCCGCTTTTTGAAAACTTATAGGCACGGCTGTCTCCCGCATGGATGACATAGGCCGTATTGCCCGAAATCACCGCTGCGACCACCGTCGTACCCATTCCCGACAGCTGCTCGTCTCCCGCCGCCCTGTCAAAGACGGTGAGGTTGGCGGCCGAAACCGCCGACATAAGGGCGTTATATATTGACTTTGGCTCCATATTATTGCGCCAGTTGCCGGTTATTCTCTCGGTCAGGGTCTTAACGGCCAAATCGGAAGCGACATTGCCGCCGTTTACCCCGCCCATACCGTCGCAGACCGCCGCAAAGACCGCGCCGCCGTCAAGGTCGCAAAAGGTATATGCGTCCTGGTTCGACCGCCGCACGAGTCCGGTATCGGTTTTTCCTTCTAAAATCAAAAATAATCACACCTTTCCGTATCGCGTATTTCCTTCCCATTGTATTTCATTCCCCTAAACAGGGTATCAGAGTGTATCTCGACTCTGCCAAGCAGAGAATAAAATCATGTCTTATTAATCTGTCAAATAACCGATTTTTATAAGGGATAATTGTGTTCTCCATTCCCGCCGGCGCCTTCCCTGCCGTCAATGCACAAGGCTGAAAGCCTCAACCAAGCCGCGGCGCTCTCGTCATTGCACAAGGCTGAAAATTCACACTAGGTCGTGGCGCCCCTTGTCAGGGGAGCCGGCAAAACGCCGGTTTTGACTGAGGGGTAGTAAGACTTTCCTTACCACTGTCCCGCCGTCAACGCACAAATCTAAAAACCTCAACCAAGTCGTGGCGCCCCTTGTCAGGGGAGCCGGCTCGGCCGCGCCGAGACTGAGGGGTAGTAAGACCTCCCTTACCGCTTCCCTACCGTCAACGCACAAAATCTAAAAACCTCAACCAAGTCGTGGCGCCCTCGTCATTGCAACAATGCTGAAAGTTTCCACTTAGCCGTGGCGCCCCTTGTCAGGGGAGCTGGCTCGGCGCCCCCGCCGAGACTGAGGGGTAGTAAGATTTCTCGTAGCAAAAACCCTACTGTCAATGAACAAATCTTAATCTTCGGGTAAACCCTCCTCGGCCTTAAGCTGCCCGCAGGATGCCTCGATGTCGGCTCCGAGAGTCCTTCTGACCGTGGCGTTGATGCCCTCCTTTAAAAGCCGTTCCTTAAAATGCTCGGCCGCCGCTCTTGTTCCCCTGCTGTCGCTCCCCTTTACCGGGTTTGCCGGAATGAGATTTACATGTGCAATCATTCCCGAAAGGTGTTTTTTAAGAGCAAAAAGGCATTCGTCGGTGGTGTTTACACCGTCGATAACGATGTATTCGAAGGATATGCGCCGTCCCGTTTTTTCGGTGTACTCCTTACACGCCTTCATGAGGCTGTCCACGCCCCACTTTTTGTTTATCGGCATAAGCTTTGACCTGATGCTGTCAATAGGCGCGTGAAGCGAAATGGACAGGGTTATCTGCATATCAAGCTGCATAAGCTCATATATCCTGTCAACAAGCCCGCAGGTTGAAAGAGAAATGTGCCTTGCTCCGATGTTCAGCCCTTTTTCGCTTGTCACAAGCTTTAAAAACTTAACGGTATTGTCGAAATTGTCAAGGGGCTCGCCCATTCCCATGAGCACGATATTGGATATTCTGATGCCAAGATCCTTTTGGGCGGCGGTTATCTGGCTGAGTATTTCAAAGGGCAAAAGATTTCTCTCAAATCCGCCCTTTCCGGTGGCGCAAAAGCTACAGTTCATGCGGCACCCGGCTTGGGTCGAAAGGCACTGGGAATAACCGTGGTGGTATTTCATAACCACCGATTCGATAAGATGGCCATCGTAAAGCTCGAAAAGATACTTGACCGTGCCGTCAAGTTTTGAAACAAACTTCCTTTTGATCTTAACGGCAGGGATAAAGTATTTTTCATCAAGGTCGCTTCTCAGCTGTTTTGAGAGATCGGTCATTTCATCGAAGCCTTCGACCCCCTTGGTCAGCCACTCGAAAACCTGCCGTGCCCTGAAGGCTTTAAGCCCCGCCGATTTAAACTCGGCCTCAAGCTCGGTTAAATCGAGAGAGCCGATGTCTTTTCTGTCCATAATTTCCGTCCTGAAAAATCCGTCGTTGATATATTGTTCTGTGTGTATTTGTCGATGTATTTGTTTGTCTGCTGCGTCTATCTGACCCTTTTAAAGGCCGAGATGAAAAATCCGTCGCAAGGGTATTTCCCGGTAAAAAGGGTCAGCTGATTTTTCGGCTCATCTATGCTTCTTTCGATGCTGCCGAATATCTCAAGAGGCACAAAATCCCCGTGTTCGCTTAAAAATCTGTCGGCGTTTTTGCCGTTCTCGGCGGGATTTAAGGTGCAGGTGGAATATACAAGCACGCCGCCCATTTTAAGATTTTTCGAGCATGAATTCAATATATTATACTGTATTTCCGGCAAAACATCAAGGTTTGTTTCACTTTTGTAACGAATTTCGGGCTTTTTGCGTATAATTCCAAAGCCCGAGCAGGGCACATCGCAAAGAATTCTGTCAAAGTTCCCGAGGCTCTCGTTAAAAACCTCGGCGTTGTTCAAAACGGCTTTCACGGAATTAATGCCCAGCCGCTTTGCCCCGTCTTTTATGAGCTTTGTTTTATGTTGATAAATGTCGGCCGAGATTATTTCGGCTTTGTCCTTTGTCAGCTGGGCGAGGGTGAAGCTTTTCCCACCGGGAGCGGCGCAGGCGTCTAAAATCCTGTCCCCCGCCCTTGCGTCAAGAGCTTTGCAGCAAAGAGCGCAGGCCGCGTCCTCAATGTGGAAAAGGCCTTCGGAAAATTCCTTTAAAGAGGATATATCCCCCGCCTTTTCGAGCAGCAATACATCTTCGCAAAGCTCGCTTTTTTCGACCTTTATTCCCTGCCTTTCAAACCTCTCGGCAAGCTCATCGGCCGTTATTTTAAGGGTATTGACCTTTACCGACAGCGGCGGGCGGCTCATGCACCCTTCAAGATAGCTTTTTGCAATGTCGGTGCCGTATGACCTTTCAAGCAAAAGGTACAGCTCTTTTGGCACGGAATATTTCACCGAGGCCTTGGCGGCGGCGTCTCCGTCGCAGTAAAGAGCCTTTTGCCCGTCCCTTGCGGCGTTTCTCAGCACCCCGTTGACAAAGCCCGAAAACCTTCCGTCCTTTGTTCCCTTAACAAGCCTGACCGATTGGTCGACGGCGGCGCTTTCGGGGATTTTATCCATAAAGAAAATTTGGTAAAGCCCCATTCTGAGAGCGGTAAGCACGGCGGGAGAAAGCTTTTTAAGGGGCGTTTTCGAATATTTCCCGATGATGTGGTCGAGGGTTATTCTTTTCTCGAGCACACCGTAAAAAATTGCCGAGCAAAGAGCCTTATCTCTCTTTTCCATATCCGAATTTTCAAGGGCGGTGTCGATGACGATATTTGAATATCCCTCGTCACTGTCCATTTTCAGCAGCGCCTTAAAGGCGGTTTTCCGCGGGTTTTGCATAGCTTGCATAGGGTTATTTCCGCCTTCCGTTTCCGGTGAATCTGATGACATAGTAAAGAAGCTGCAACATGCTTTGGGCAAGGGCGGCCACATATGTCATTGCGGCGGCGGTCAGCATTTTTTTTGCGCCGACATATTCATCCCGCGTTACAAGATCGGAGGACTCGATAAAGGCGAGGGCTCTTCTGCTGGCGTTAAACTCAACGGGCAGAGTGACAAGCTGGAAAACCGTTGCAAGGGAGAAAAGTATCAGTCCGATATAAACCAGCGGCTCGAAAGCAAAAATACAGCCCAGTATGCAAAGGGGCAATCCGAATCCAGCTCCGATGTTGCACACCGGCACAATGGCCGTTCTGACCTTTATGGGAAAATATCCGGTGGCGTGCTGAACGGCGTGACCCGCCTCATGGGCGGCAATTCCCACGGCGGCGATGGAGGTGGAGTCATACACCCCGTCGCTTAAAAAGATCGTCCCTGCTTTGGGATTAAAGTTGTCGGTCATCTGACCGCTTATGCGAGCGACAGAGATGTCGTTAATGCCGTTTGCCTTTAAAATTCTTTCGGCCATTTCCCTGCCCGTCACCCGCAGAGATGTGGTTATGCCCGAATATTTTCTGTAACGGGATTTAACAAGCACCTGAGCCCAAATCACAAGTATAATGGCGGGCAGCATAAAAAGCAGATAACCAAAATAATATCCGTAGTAATAGTATCCGTAACCGTATCCCATATTTATTCCTCCGTTTTAAGAACAGTACCCTTAGGAATTGCGTGACCTCTGAGCAGCTCCTCACCGCTCATTCTTTTCGATCCCGCTATCTGTACCTCGCAAAGCTCAAGCGCCCTGCCGTCGCCGCAGGCAACGGTGAGTTTTTTCTCGTCGGTGACCGTTCCGGGGGCTTCTCCCGTTTCTCCGGACGGTTTTGCCGTGTATATCTTAATTTTCATGCCGTTTGCAAATGTATATGCCACAGGCCAGGGATTAAGCCCTCTGATGAGATTTTTGACCTGCTCTGCCGATTTTGAAAAATCAACCGCCGCATTCTCTTTTTTAAGCATGGGGGCGTAAGTGGCTTTCTTTTCATCCTGCTTTTGCGGAAAAACAAGACCGCTTTCAATGCCCTCCACCGTCTTGATTAAAAGGGAGGCGCCCAGCGGTGCAAGGGTGTCGAAAAGCTCCCCGCCCGTCATGTCCTCGGGGATGTCGCATTTTTCGCAAAGCAGTATGTCTCCCGTGTCCATTCCCTCGTCAAGCAGCATGGTGGTAACTCCCGTGACCCTTTCGCCGTTTATCACCGCCCACTGTATGGGTGCGCTTCCGCGGTATTCGGGCAGAATCGACGCATGGACATTGATACAGCCGAAATCGGGAATTTCAAGAATTTCCTTCGGCAGAATTTTTCCGTATGCCACCACAACGATAAGCTGAGGGGCAATGCTTTTCAAAAAATCAAAGACCTCGGTATTGCCCTTTATTTTCTCGGGCTGAAGCACGGGAATTCCGTGCTTTTCGGCACATTCCTTAACAGGCGGCGGACAGAGCTTATGACCCCTTCCCTTGGGGCGGTCTGGCTGAGCAAAAACAGCCGAAACGCTGTGTCCGGCGGTTATAAGAGCCTCAAGACAGGGCACGGCAAAATCCGGTGTCCCCATAAAAACAACATTCAAAATACATTCTCCTTAAAGACATTTTGGATAAAAGCTCGGATAAAGACAAAAACGGCAGGGCAAACAGCCGCTCGGCCGCTCGGCCGCTTTGTCGGTTAAAAAAATCAGTCGGTCACCCATTTGATGACATGACGGGCGTAAAGAATCCCGTCAAGATGATCAATCTCGTGGCAAAGCGCCTTTGCAAGAAGCTCGGTGCCGGTAGTCTTTCTCTTTTTGCCGTCGCGGTCGAAATATTCAACGGTGACCTTATTGGGGCGTTTTGTTATACCCACCTTTCCCGGGCAGGAAAGGCAGCCCTCCTCGGTCTCCTGATTTCCGCTCTGCCTTGTTATAACGGGGTTAACAAGCTCTAAAAGTCCTTCGCCGATATCTATAATGCACACCCTTCGAAGCAGTCCCACCTGGGGTGCGGCAAGTCCCACGCCGTCGGCGGCATACATGGTCTCTGCCATATCGTCAAGCAGAGTGTGAAGCTTTTCGTCAAAGCTCGTGACCTCTCTGCAGTGCTTGTTTAAAAGCTCGTCTCCCTCTTTAAGTATTACCCTAAGCGCCATGTTTATATCTCCTTTATTCTCGGCCGATTTCGGCTCTCCTTTATGAGGTTTCAGTTTTTTTAAAAGCCCGATCTTTTTGTCGGTTTTTGTTCTGCGTCGGAAAAACCTTTGTTTAAGCAAGCGGCGGTCGGCCGTCAGGCAATCTGGTTTTAAGCCTCCCGCAGTTTTATTTTATGTGTATTAAGATATTATACCACAGGTTCGCGAAAAAGTAAAGAAAACAAAGCAGAAAGTCTGAACTGCACCGCGCCGCCCCGTCAATACACAAGCCTAAAAGCCTTAACCGCGCCGTGGCGCCCCTTGTCAGTCATTGCAGTGCTTTGACAAAAGCCTTGTTAAAAAACAGCCTCCCGCCAAAACCCGCATCACACAATTCCGTATCTCACAAGCAAACAAATCCCGATTATATGAGCGGCGAAAAGCACGGGCAGCGTCACCATAAACTTAGCCTTTCTCGTCTTGTGCCTAATCGTTTTCATAACGGCAAGCATTGTCCCCGCCCCGCCCATTGCCGCAAGAATGAGCAAACACCTTTCGCTTATGCGCTGTCCTCCGTTTTTGGCGGCTGATTTATCATAAACGGTCAAAACCGCTGATATTATCGAAACAATAAGAATATAAATTATAACAGCCGTAATCCTGCCCACCTCCTTTTTTTCTGATTATACGGGCAAAACACACCCTTGTCAATAAAGGAGCAATCCGCTGTGAATAAAGAAAAATCCGCGTCGAGGGGATTTCTTGCCGCCCTTGTCATAATACTTTGCGCTCTTGTCATAACCTGCTCGGTCACGGGAGGAGGGGCTTTTTTCGGCGACGGCATAAATCCTGTCACAAGCGATACCGTCCTAAGCGCCCTTGCCGCCGACAAAGCATCGGACGGTGCCGATGTTAAAGGTCTTTCGGCCTACGGTCTGTCGGATTATTCGGACATTAAGGGCGTATGGATAAATTATCTCGAATTCGGCGAAATGATCAGAGGAAAGACGGCCGAGCAATACAGAAGCGAAGTCGAAAAATGCCTCGACAACATCAAATCCCTGAAGCTCAACACGGTAATACTGCACATCCGCTCCCACTGCGACGCCTTTTATAACTCCGATATATTTCCCTATTCCTATCAGCTTTCGGGAAAACAGGGAGAGGGCTGCGGTTTCGATCCCCTTTCGGAATTTATTGCCCTTGCCCACGAAAAAAACATACGGGTAGAGGGCTGGATAAACCCCTATCGCGCGGCAAGCGGAAAAAGCGGTCTTTCGGGAATTGCAAAAAACAGTCCGATTTGGGATTTTTCCTTTGAAAACGGCGAGATAGTCACCCTCGATACGGGAACATACCTTAACCCCTCCTCCGAAAAATCCTCCGAGCTGATTGTCAAAGGGGTCAGGGAGGTTACAGAGCGTTACGCCGTCGACGGAATTCAGTTTGACGATTATTTTTATCCCACTTCCGACCAAAGCTTCGACAGCGCCCTTTACGGGCAATATGTAAAAAGTGTCGAAAGTCCTCTGTCCCTTGAGGATTTCAGACGGGAGTCGGTCAGCAAAATGCTGAAGGCGGTGTATAACGAAGTAAAGCAGAAGCAGGGCATGACCTTTTCGGTAAGTCCCGCCGCCGACATAAGCAAGAACACCGATGTGCTGTTTGCCGATGTAAAGACCTGGTGCAAGGGAGGATACTGCGATTACATCTGCCCGCAGATATATTTCGGTTATGAGTATCCTAAGGAGGGTTTTGATTTTTCAAGTCTTTTATCGGCGTGGCAAAGCCTTTGTAAGGACAGCGGCGGCAATGTGGGGCTGGCGGTAGGCCTTGCGCCTTATAAAATCGGAAAAACCGACGGCGGAAGCGACGAATGGAAAAACAGCACCGACATTTTGAAAAGACAGACCGAGCAGGCAAAGAGCATCGGCGCGGGAATTTGTTTTTATAACTATTCCTCTCTTTTCGCGCAAAGCGACCTTGCGGCGGCCCAGCGGGAAAATCTTAAAGGAGCGATGGGGTGAGACACCGCATCATTTCCTGACGGTCAAAGAAATGATTGCGTTATGGTAAAGTTATCCACTCTGATCAAAGCTTTGTTTTCACTACTACCCCTCAGTCAGCTTGCGCTGACAGCTCCCCTGACAAGGAGCGACACGGCCTTGTTTTAACATTCGTTGTCGTGCATCATTTAGAACTATGTTTAACCCTTGAGCAACCATATCTGTATGTATCGAGTAGTTACAGTGCATTGACATAAGCTAAATCAATTAACAACTTTCTGTCAATGTACAAAGCTAAAAGCCTAAACTACGCTCGTGGCGCCCCTTGTCAGGGGAGCTGGCTCGGCCTTGCCGAGACTGAGGGGTAGTAAGTGTCCTTGCAACAGACAAACCACCGTCAATGAACGTATCTGCCCTTTCGTTTCAGCAAATAAATTCTCGTTTCATAAATCCTCAAAAATGCACTTGTAATAACGGCCGATAAAATGTATAATAGATAAGATGTACAAACTATGTTGATCACAAGCAATGTTTAAAAAATATAACGGAGTGCGAAATATGAGAACCGACATCGGTATAGACCTTGGAACAAACTTCACCAGAATATTTATGGGAAAAAGCATTGCCCTTTGCGAGCCGTCGGTGGTAACGGTCAACGACATGACCGGCGAGGCTGTAAACTACGGTTACGACGCATATAAAGCCATCGGAAGAACCTCCGATCTTCGAATTCCCGTATGCCCCATCGAAAACGGCACGGTGGCCGATTTCCGCGCCGCCGAGCTTATGCTTAAAGAATACGTTCACAGGGTATGCGGCAAAAAGATAATCCGCCCGAGAGCCATCGTGGCCATTCCCTGCGGCACAACCGCTGTTCAGCAGCGCTCGGTGCTTGACGCCATGGAAACGGCCGGGGCAAGGAACGTCTGCCTTGTGGAAGCCCCTCTTGCCACCGTCATCGGAATGGGAACGGATTTTTCCACGCCTAAAGGCATAACGGTCATCGACATCGGCAAGGGCACAACCGACATCGCCGTCATCTCCATGGGCGGCCTTGCCCGAAGCGTTTCGCTTAAAACCGGCGGCGCTGCCTTCGACGACGCCATCGTTAAATTCGTCCGAAACGAGCACAATGTAAACATCGGAATCGTAACGGCCGAAAGGCTCAAAAAGCAGATCGGCTGCGTAAAGCGCCGTCCCATCGAGGTGGGAATGACGGTCAGCGGAATAAACCTTTTCAGCGGCCTTCCCCAAAGCGTGGAGATAACCTCGGGCGACCTTCTTCGTGTAATGAACGAAACGGCCGACGACATCATCCGTTCGGTGCAGGATGTTTTCGAGCACACCGCTCCCGAGATGCTGGCCGACACGGCCGAGGACGGCATAGTGCTGACCGGCGGCGGGGCGCTGACCTACGGCATGGCCGAAATGCTCTCAACCCGCCTTTCGACAAAAATCAACATGGCCGAGGATCCCGAAAACAGCGTTGTCAAGGGACTTGGCAAGGCGCTTGAGGATTTCAGTATGCTTAAAAATCACGATTATCATTTCAGAAGTCTCGAAGACTTGATGGTGGAATAAATGGCGCTTATTTCTTTTGAAAACCTTACCAAGGCCTTCGGAGGAAGCACCCTTTTCTCGGGCATTTCTCTCGAAGCCGACCAAAAAGACCGTATCGGACTTGTCGGAGCAAACGGTGCCGGCAAGTCCACTCTTTTTAAAATAATAACCGGCGAGCAGACGCCCGACGGCGGCGGTGTGGTGCGCTCCAAAAGCCTTAAACTGGGGGTCATGGAGCAGTTTTTGTGCAAGGACGAAGCGGCCACTCCCTACTCTATGGCGACCGGCATTTTTACCGACCTTTTAAGCACCGAGCAGCAGCTTTTTGAGGCGGAAAGGCGCATAGAATCGGGAGAAACCTCAAAGGAACTTCTCGAAAAGCAGCAGCTTTTGCGGGAAAGCTTTGAACGGGACGGAGGGCTTGTTTTCCGCAGTCTTGCACGATCTGCGCTTTTGGGTCTCGGCTTTGAGGAGCAGGAAATAAACCGTCCCATAAAAACCTTAAGCGGCGGTCAGCGGTCAAAGATAAGCCTTGCCTGCCTGCTTATATCGGGGGCTAATTTTCTGCTGCTGGACGAGCCTACAAACCACCTGGACATAAAGGCGGTGGAATGGCTTGAGGAATACCTGAAAAATTTTTCGGGCGGCTACATCGTCGTTTCCCACGACCGCTATTTTCTCGATAAAATAACCAACCGCACGGCCGAGCTTGAAAACGGCCGATTGAATGTATTTTCGGGCAACTATTCAAACTATCTCGTTGAAAAGCAAAAGCGGCGGGAGATCGAAAAAAAGCATTACGACAATCAGATGAAGGAAATAAACCGCCTTAAAGACACCGTCACCGAGCTTAAACGGTGGAACAAGGAAAAATCGGTCAAGCGGGCCGAAAGCAAGGAAAAGGTCATCGAAAAGCTGGAAAGCCGGCTTGAAGCGCCCGAAAAGGAGATCGAAACGGTCAGATTCACCTTCAGCGCAAACGCCCCCTGCCCCTACGACGTTTTAACGGCAAACGGCCTTTGCATGGCCTTCGGCGACAGGAAAATATACGAAAAGGTGGACATGGAAATCCACAAAAACGAGCGGGTGTTCCTGCTCGGGGCAAACGGCTGCGGCAAAACCACCCTTTTAAAGCAGATAACCGGACAGTATGCCGGGAGGGGCAACATATCCTTCGGCATAGGTGTAAAAACCGCCTATTACGACCAGGCTCAGGAAAGCCTTAACGAACAAAACACCGTCCTCGAAGAAGTGTGGAAAAGCGTTCCCTCCCTCTCCCAAACGGCGGTCAGAAACGCCCTTGCCGCCTTTCTTTTTAAGGGCGACGATGTTTTTAAAAGGGTGTCGACCCTGTCGGGGGGCGAGCGGGCAAGAACGGCCATTGTCAAAATGATGCTGTCGGGTGCGAATTTCCTCATTCTCGACGAGCCCACAAACCACCTTGACATCGGCTCCCGTCAGGCACTTGAGGATGCAATTGAGGGCTTTGACGGAACGGTTTTAATGGTCACTCACGACCGCTATCTGATAAACCGCCTGTCCGACCGTATCTACTATCTGTCGGGAAGCGGCGTGACCGAATTTAAGGGCGGATACGACGCCTATCTCGAGCAGTTCGGCAGAGACAACGCTCCCGAAAAAAAGCAGAAAAAGCCAATGGGCAGCGGCGGAGAGCAGTATAAAAAGCGTAAACAGAACGAATCGGCCGTGCGAAAACTTAAAGGGCAGATTTCCCGTCTCGAGCAAACCGCCGAGCAGCTTTCCGGGCAGATCGCCGATGTTGAGCGGGAAATTTCCGACCATTCGGACGATTACGAAAAGATACTTGAACTGACAACAACCCTCGAGCAATTAAAGCGGCGGGAGGAAGAGATCGTTTTGCAGTGGGAGCAGGCCTCCGACAGCCTCTCATTCCTCGAAAATGAGATAACAGAATGACTAAAGGTTTAAACTTCGCCGTGGCGCCCCTTGTCACTGCACAAGCCTAAAATCTAAACTTCGCCGTGGCGCCCATGTCAATGCACATAGCTAAAACATTAACTAAGCCGTGGCGCCCCAAGGCATGCGAGCCGGCAAAATGCAAGTTTTGACTGAGGGGTAGTAAGATTTCTTGTAACGAAAAATTCCCCGTCAATGCACATTCAGCAGCATTCCTGACGGTCAAAGAAACAATAGCAGAACGATAAAGCTATCCTCTCTGATTAAAGCCGCGTTCTCACTACTACCCTCCAGTCGCCTTGCGGCGCCAGCCTCCCTGACAAGGGCGGCCACGACCTTGTTTTAACGGTCTTTATTGTGCATTGACAAAAGCTTAGTTTAACAAATAGCCTTCTGTTAAAGAACATTTCTGAAAGTCACCACTAAGCCGTGGCGCCCCTTGTCAATGCACATAACTTAAAGCCTCAACTACGCCGTGGCGCCCCTTGTCAGGGGAGCTGGCTCGGCGCACCGCCGAGACTGAGGGGTAGTAAGATTTCCTGTAACGAAAAATTCCCCGTCAACGCACACATCTACACACATACAAACCTACCGTCAACGCACATGCTCATCTTTTGCGAGTAACACCTGCCGAACTTCATCATAAACTGTAATCAGATAAGCATTTCTCATTTATGATGTTTTGGGCGGTGGAACATATGAAAAAAAGGTCAAAAGCAGGCTGTTTTGCAGGAAGGCTGGCCGTGGCCTTCGGAGGCGGGCTTATCATAGCCTTCATACTTCCCGCCGAGTGGATAGTTGCCATTCTCGCCGTCGTGCTCATCATATTCGGGATATGCGGATTCAAATAATTCTCGGAGGCGATTTTTGTGCAGATCGTTGTTGTGAAAAGCCCGCGTTGTATGAGAGCCCTTCTCCGTCTTGTTTTCGGAATGAAAAAGCCGTCGGATTAGCCCGACCCGAGGTTTCAAGCATTCATAACAAACATAAAAGCCCCGTCCTCTGCTTTACCGCAAAGGATAGGGCTTTTCGCATGCAATTTTTTATTTATCAATGCTTATGCGCCTGTTCAAGCATCATGTTTTTGACCTTCATAAGTCGCGTTGTGGTACTGCGCTCGTTTTCGTCCAGCTTCATTGTTATATACTTTATGGTCTCCTCGTATCGGGGGATCATAATGTGCTCGAGGGCGTTTACCCTGCGGCGGGTGCTTTCTATCTCGTCGGCCAGCATAAAGCAGGCCTTTTCCACCTCGGCCAAGCGTATCATCTTCGGAAAAATGTCGGACAGCGCCTTTACACCCTCGTCAAGCTCGGCGGGGGTGAAGGCAAAGCCGTAGGAACAGGCATCACCTGTATTCTGCGATCTGAATTCCGCATTAAAAACAGGCACATCAACGCTCATGATATTTTTCTTAGAAAGCTCGATTGACACCCCTTGCTTCGGCAAAAGCAGAGCCGTTTCAAGCTCGCTTTTTTCCATGGTCGCCTGAGCCGAGGCAAAACGCCTGTTAGCCTCGTTTATTCCCTGCTCGACCTCTTTTCTCAGTCGCTCGTTTTCGCCCACAAGCTCCATAAACCGACGCATAAGCTCGTCTCTCTTATCCTTTAAAAGCTTGTGTCCGCGGCGGGAGGTGTCCAGCTTTTTTTTAAGATTTTTAAGCTCCATCCGCGTGGGATTTACGCTGAGCCTTGCCATAATATCACCTCGGTCTATCGGTCGGTTTTTTCGGCGCCGCCGTCGGTTGTCTCGTCGGTCGCGGCGTTGTCGGTGCTGTCGGTTGTCTCGTCGTTCGCGGCGCCGTCTTCGGTTTTAACGCCTTCCCCGCCGTCCTCTTTATCATCATAGTATTTGTCAAGCAACTGCTCGCTTATGCGCTTAAGCTCGCTTCTGGGTAAAATTTTAAGCAGCTTCCAGCCCAGGTCGAGGGTCTGTTCGACAGAACGGTCGGTATTATACCCCTGGGAAACATACTGTTTTTCAAATTCATCGGCAAATTTTGCGTATAGCTTATCGATGTCGGTCAGTGCCGATTCGCCGAGAATTACCATAAGCTCCTTGGCGTCCTTACCTCTTGCGTAAGCCGAAAAAAGCTGATTCATTGTTTCCGAATGGTCGGCCCTTGTTTTGCCCTCTCCTATTCCCTTATCCTTTAGTCGCGAAAGGGAGGGAAGCACATCAATGGGCGGGGTTATGCCCTTGCGGTAAAGGTCGCGGGAAAGGATTATCTGTCCCTCGGTTATATATCCCGTAAGGTCGGGACTGGGGTGGGTCTTGTCGTCCTCGGGCATTGTTAAAATGGGAATCATGGGGATGCTCCCCTTTTTGCCCCGCTGACGGCCTGCACGCTCGTAAATACTCGCAAGGTCGGTGTACATATAGCCGGGATAGCCTCTGCGGCCGGGCACTTCCTTGCGGGCGGCCGATACCTCACGCAAAGCGTCGGCGTAATTTGTAATATCGGTTAAAATAACAAGCACCTGCATGTCCTTTTCAAAGGCCAGATACTCTGCCGCCGTAAGCGCCATTTTGGGCGTGGCGATACGCTCGATGGCGGGGTCGTTTGCGAGGTTTATAAAAAGCACCGTGCGGTCGAGAGCGCCCGTTTCTCTAAAGGATTCCACAAAGAAGTTTGATTCCTCAAAGGTAATTCCCATGGCGGCGAAAACAACGGCAAACTGCTCGCTGTCCGAAAGCACCCTTGCCTGGCGGGCGATCTGCGCCGCAAGGTTGGCATGGGGCAGACCCGAGGCCGAAAAAATGGGCAGCTTTTGTCCTCTTACGAGGGTGTTAAGTCCGTCGATGGCCGAAACGCCGGTTTGTATAAATTCGTTGGGATATTGTCTTGCCGCCGGGTTTATGGGGCGGCCGTTAACATCAAGGCGCATTTCGGGAATTATCTCGGGGCCGCCGTCTATGGGATTTCCCAGTCCGTCAAACACCCGTCCGAGCATATCCTCAGACACGCCGAGTTCCATCTGTCGGCCGGTAAAGCGCACTCTGCTGTTGGAAAGATTGATGCCCGTGGAGGCCTCAAAAAGCTGAACAAGGGCGTTTGTGCCGTTTATTTCAAGCACTCTGCAACGGCGCTTTTCTCCGTTTTCAAGCTCGATTTCACCAAGCTCGTTGTATTTAACTCCGCTTACATCCCTCACAAGCATAAGAGGGCCTGCCACCTCTTCGATGGTTCTGTATTCCTTAGGCATCCTGCTTTGCCTCCTTTACGGCGGTTTCGATCTGCTCCGAAAGCTCGGAAACGACCCTGCTGTATTCCGCTTCGACCCGTTCTTCCTCTGTATACTTAAATCGGCCTATGCCCTCTCTTGCGGGAAGTGAGGCAAGCCTTTCGATGTCGGCGCCCTTTTCAAGCGCCTCGCTGCAGCGGTCGTAATATTCAAGAATAAGCCGCATCATGTCGAGCTGTTTATTAAGGCTTGTATAGGTGTCGACCTCGTGGAAGGCAAGCTGGTGGAGGAAGTCCTCTCTGATCGAGCGGGCGGTCTCCATTTTAAGCCGATCCCTCGGAGAAAGGGCGTCCATTCCCACAAGCTTTACTATTTCCTCAAGCTCGGCCTCCTCCTGTAAAACCGTCATCATGCGCTGACGAAGCCTCATCCAGTCGGGCGAAACATTTTTATCAAACCACGGAGCAAGCAGGTCGAGATAGAGAGAATAGCTTGTCAGCCAGTTTATGGCAGGGAAATGCCGCTTGTATGCAAGGGTCGAATCCAGTCCCCAGAAAACCTTGACAATGCGAAGGGTGGCCTGAGAAACAGGCTCGGAAATATCTCCTCCGGGAGGTGAAACGGCGCCGATTACCGACAGCGCACCCTCTCTCCCCT
>CAKSPR010000019.1 GCA_934486455.1 uncultured Eubacteriales bacterium | reverse complement strand
TCGCCGACCGCTCCGAATCCGTCCATGGAGTTGCAGTCGTTAAGCCACAGCTCGCCGTTTTCAAGGTAGGGCTTAACCTCACTGCCGGGATCTTCCCCGCCGCCACCGCCGCCGGTGGTTTCAAGCAGACACCACCAGTCAACATGCATGCGGGTGTTTCCGCTGCTGTTGAGCTGCGAGGGTGAAAGCCACGCAACGCCGTTGCCTGTATTTCCGCTGTCTCCGGGGGCGGAATCAAGCACAAGGAAGGTGTCGTCCGAAGAGTCGTAGTCGGCGAGAACGATAAAGTGGCCGTAGGCAACATGGGCGATTGCCGCATGCCCTCCCTGGCTTATATAGGATTTAAGTGTGTCGTTATAAACGGTGGCCCAGGTGCCGTCGTTTGTGACCTGGAAGTTGTATGTATTGCCGAACTGGGCGGTTATGCGGGGGTAAAGGGCGGTACGGTCGGAGCCGCCCGATGGACCCCAGGTGCCGTTGTATGCGTTTATGTTATGGGCCCAGGTGGCAATCGCGTCAACCGCGCCGGGAACATCGCTTATTCCGCTGACATAGTTGATGGCGTTGACCGACGAAAGAATTCCGCAGCCCGTTCCGCCTATGGTTCCCTCGCCGTATGTCCAATTTTTCCAGCGGGAGTCATACTGGCTGTATGCCACCACATCGGCAGCGGCCGGCTGAACGGCGGCAACCGAGAAAAGTGTCACAACCATAAGCGTTGAAAGCAATACCGAGATAATTTTCCGAGACATTTTTGTTTTCATCATACACTTCTCCTTTATATCAAAATTGTTTTTTTCTTTAAAATATTATACACAATTTAGTTATAATTGTCAATACTTTGAACAAATCTTTTTGCCTTTTTTAATGTTTTCTGTCATTAATAATATATTATTCTTTTTTGGAGATTATTCCTCAAAATGATTTTCGGCGGAAAAATTTTAATAAGCACCGTTTTTTCACTGCCTCTTCCACAAAAAGGGTAAGGCTCGAAAAGGCGTCGGCCGAAAAGCGCCGAAAAAAATATAGGCAAAGGGCGCGGCGAAAAAGCACAAAAATAAAAAACACGCCCGCCGAAAGGCAAGCGCGTTTTCCTAATATATTTTTTAATATCCCCGACGGGTGTCGGCAGATACAGGCAGATAAAGTTTAACAGAGTTTTCGGACGGCCGTTACGGGCTGCCCTGCCGTCGGCTACGGTACACTTTAAGCCGCAGCAGTGTCGTTTTGCGGCTGCTTTAAGCAATTAACCGAAATATCTCTTGAGCAGTCCCTCAAATGCCTTGCCGTGGCGAGCTTCGTCGCGGGCCATTTCATGAACGGTATCGTGAATGGCGTCGAGATTAAGAGCCTTTGCGCGCTTTGCGAGATCGGTTTTGCCCATGGTTGCGCCGTTTTCGGCCTCAACGCGCATTTCGAGATTCTTTTTGGTGGAATCGGTCACGACCTCGCCCAAAAGCTCGGCAAATTTTGCGGCATGCTCTGCCTCCTCATATGCTGCCTTTTCCCAATAAAGGCCGATTTCGGGATAGCCCTCACGGTGAGCCACCCTTGCCATTGCAAGGTACATTCCGACCTCGGAGCACTCGCCGTTGAAGTTTGCGCGAAGATCGTCGATAATATCCTGAGGAACGCCCTTTGCAACGCCCACAACATGCTCGGAAGCCCAGGTCATGTCGGTTTTTTGCTCGACAAATTTCTCTTTGGGAGCGTTACACTGGGGACATTTCTCGGGAGGGGTGTCTCCCTCGTGAACATAACCACATACGGAACATACAAATTTTTTCATAACAATTACCTCCGAAAAATTATTTTTTTTAGTTTTTATTTTTTTCAAGACAGGCTTTACACCTGCCGAATAAAACAATTTGAGTATAGCTGATTTTACAGCCGAGATTTTGCTCGACCTGCTTTGAGAAGGAAGAAAAATCCGGCTCGAAAATGTCGGTAATGCTGTGGCAGGAGGAGCATACAAGATGGCAATGGTTGCTTATGTCGCCGTCAAAATGCTCCTTTCCGCCGACCGTGAAGCTGATGATCTTGCCGTCCTCGGTCAGGCCTTTAAGGTTGCGGTAGACGGTGCCGAGGCTGATGTTGGGAAAGAGCTTTCTCGTGCTTTGGTATACATCGTCGGCGCAGGGGTGATCCTTTCTCGACGCCACATCGGCGGCAATGGCCTCCCGCTGTCTTGAATATTTCTTTTCGACCGGCATTATTTCACCTCGATTCCCTCTTTGTCAGTCTGTAATGTATCGCTGAATATTTTTTAATAACGATAATCGTTATCGTTATTGATAGTATAACATACCTTTACCTCCCTGTCAAGTGTTTTTCGAAAGTTTTTTAAAAAAATTTTGCACGGCACTTTTGTCAACGAACAATTCCAAAAATCTTAACCAAGCCGTGGCGCCCCAAGGCATGCGAGCTGGCTCGGCCGCGCCGAGACTAAGGGGTAGTAAGGCCTCTTGTAATTAAAAAGTCTCCGCCAATGCACAAAGGCTAAAAGTCTCTACAAAGCCGTGGCGCGCATGTCAATGCACAAGGCTAAAGATTCACACATGGCGGCCGCAGGAATCGCTGAGGTAAGTCAGCGTCAGCTGACCGGAGGGCGGCAGGCGATGAAGGTAAGGCTTTAAGCACAAAATAAAGCATGGCTTTTTGTAAAGCCTGCGGGAATATTGCGCCCTCCGTTCTCGGCAGAGCCGAGAAAACCTCAGCACTCCCTGCGGCCTTAGCCGTGCTATATCGGTCGTTGCGGTGCGCCGGCAAAAATTAAGCAAAAAAAGGGAGCGGAAATATCCGTTCCCCTTAATTATATTTTGCTTTTTCCGAAGACGCGACCCGTTGCCGAGCTCCGAAAAGGCCTTATCTGAGAATATATTCCTCTCTCTTGGGGCCGTTGGTGACAATGCCGATGTGCACGCCGATTTCCTTTTCGATGGCCAGCACATAGTTTTTGCAGTTTTCGGGCAGCTCGTCGAAATTTTTGATTCCCCTGATGTCGGTTTTCCAACCGGGAAGCGTGATGTATACCGGTTTTGCGATTTCAAGCTGAGCGTTGACCGGGAAGTCCTTTGTTACCGTGCCGTTTATGTCGTATCCAACGCAGATTTTAAGCTCGTCGAGATACCCGAGAGCGTCAAGCACGGTGAGGGCGACATTTGTGGCGCCCTGTGCGCGGCAGCCGTATCTTGTGGCCACGGCATCAAACCAGCCCATTCTTCTGGGACGCCCGGTGGTCGCGCCGAATTCTCCGCTGTCTCCTCCGCGGCGGCGAAGCTCGTCGGCCTGCTCGCCGAACATCTCGCTGACAAAGGGTCCCGCACCCACGGCGCTTGAATATGCCTTAACGACGGTTACGATCTCCTTAATGTTATAGGGTGCAACGCCCGCGCCGATGGCGCCGTATCCGGCCACCGTATGGGAGGATGTCGTAAAGGGATAGATGCCGAAATCGGGATCCTTAAGTGAGCCGAGCTGACCCTCGAGCAGGATGTTTTTGCCCTCGTCCTGAGCCTTCTGGAGGTAAGCAAAGGTGTTGCAAACATAAGGCTCGATTTGGGATTTGTATTCCATAAGGGTGTCAAAAATCTCGTCCACCGAGAGGGTGGGCTTGTGATAAAGGTGGGTAAGAAGCAGGTTTTTGACCTCGAGAACAGAGGTCAGTCGTTCCCTCAGGCGCTCGGGATAGAAAAGCTCGCAGACCGGAATGCCGATCTTGGCATATTTGTCCGAATAGAAGGGTGCAATGCCCGATTTGGTCGAGCCGAAGGACTTGCCTTTAAGGCGCTCCTCCTCATATTGGTCGAAAAGCACATGATAAGGCATGACCATCTGAGCGCGCTCGGAAATGAGAATTTTAGGGTTGATTCCCTTTTCTTTAAGCATGTTAAGCTCGTTTATAAAGGTTGGAACATTAAGAGCCACGCCGTTTCCGATGACGTTGACAATGTGGTCATAGCACACTCCCGAGGGAAGCAGGTGAAGGACGGTTTTGCCCTTGTCGTTTATGATGGTGTGACCGGCGTTGGCACCGCCCTGAAAGCGGACAACAATGTCGGATTTTGCGGCGAACATATCGGTAATTTTACCCTTTCCCTCGTCGCCCCAGTTTGCACCAACTATTGCTCGTACCATTTTTTCATCAATCCTTTAAAATTTTAAAATTTTTATAAAAGCCGTTAAGGCAAGATATACGGAATAAAAGAAAAGTTTATAATTTGAAATGTGCCAAATAAAATCAGCAGTCTTGCATCAATGCGTAAAGCTAAAGGTTTAAACTCCGCCATGGCACCTTCGTCATTGCACAATGATAAAAAACTCAACCAAGCTCGTGGCGCCCCTTGTCAGGGGAGCTGGCTCGGCCCTGCCGAGACTGAGGGGTAGTAAGGTTTTCCGTAACACAAAAGCTGCCGTCAAAGCACAATCTAATTTTTTATGTTTTATTGTTTCTTCACTTCATAGACTATTTTATCACATACACCCGCAAAATTTTTGTTTATTTCACTGTTAGAAAATCTAATAACCTTCAGTCCGCAGGATTTTAAGTATTTTGTTCTTTCGCTGTCCTTTATCGGTGCGTCATTCTTGTAGTGTTGCAATCCGTCAAGTTCTACAACAAGCTTTGCTCGTGCGCAGTAAAAATCAACAATATAATTTCCTATGATTTTTTGCCTTTGAAATCGAGGACTACAGTTTTTTAAAAAATTGAACCACAGTTTCTTCTCCCACAGGGTCATTTCTTTTCTGAGCGACCTTGCGAAATCAATTTTATTCCTGTCATAAGGCTTCATTTTATTCACCAAGAAAGAATATTTTTTTATGATAGCAAGCTAAAAAGGGTAATGCCTTCTTTTCTTATTAAAGCAATGTTTCCACTACTACCCCTCAGTCAAAACTGGCGTTTTGCCAGCTCCCCTGACAAGGGGCGCCACGCCACGCGCAGTGCAAATCGTCATTGTTGTGTATTAATTGTAACTTTGTGACAGCTTTAAACGGCCAAATCCGTAGTATCGAGTCGTTTCAGTTCATTGACACAGACCAAGTTAAACGAGTAAATTCCCGACAATGCACAAATCTAAAAGCCTAAACCAAGCCGTGGCGCCCCAAGGCATGCGAGCTGGCTCGGCCGCGCCGAGACTGAGGGGTAGTAAGGTTTTCCGCAACACAAAAGCTGCCGACAAAGCACAACGCAAAAAAACTCAACGCAAGTCGATATACCTATTAACCTTTCAAACAATTCCTCAAACGCTCAGTTCTGAAGTAACCCCGAGAACATCCTTGTTGGGCAGGAGAATGCTTTCCCGCACAAACTCAACATATTCGGCCGTTTGAATGGGCGCGATACCCACATATTTTTTGGGATCGAGGCTTTTTTTAAGCTTTTGCTCGGTAAGGCAGAAGGCCGGGTCGTTAAGTATGCGGGTCAAAAGGTCGTTTTCCCTGCCGTATACCTTAACCTGCTCCCCTGCCTGCATGGAATAGACCCTGATCTTTTCGTGAAGATCCTGCCTGTCCCCGCCGGCAAGAACGGCGTCCATAAGAATGTTTTCGGTGGCCATAAAGGGAAGCTCGGCGGCAATGTGCTTTTCGATCATCTTGTCGTAAACCACAAGCCCGTCGGAAATGTTGAGATATATATTAAGAATTGCATCGGTGGCAAGAAAAGCCTCAGGAACGCTGATGCGCTTGTTGGCCGAGTCGTCAAGGGTGCGTTCAAGCCACTGCTCGGAGGCGGTCATCATGGGATTCATTGTATCTGCGATTACATACCGCGCAAGGGAGGCCATGCGCTCGCTTCTCATGGGGTTGCGCTTATAGGCCATGGCCGACGAGCCGATCTGCCCCTTGGCAAAGGGCTCCTCGATTTCCTTAAGATTTTGCAGAAGCCTGATGTCGTTGCTGAATTTATGAGCCGACTGGGCAATTCCCGAAAGCAAATAAAGCATCTGACTGTCCAGCTTTCGCGTGTATGTCTGTCCCGATACGGCAAAAACATCAGAATATCCCATCTTTTCGGCAATGAGCCTGTCCAGCATCTTAACCTTTTCGACATCGCCCGAGAAAAGCTCCAAAAAGCTTGCCTGGGTGCCGGTCGTACCCTTGCAGCCGAGCAGTTTTTTCTTTTTGAGCTGGGCGTCGACGCATTCGAGATCCATGACAAGATCCTGTATCCAAAGGGTGGCTCTTTTGCCGACGGTGGTCAGCTGAGCCGGCTGAAAATGGGTAAATCCGAGGGTGGGAAGGTCTTTGTATTTTTCGGCGAAATTACAAAGGAGATTAATGACATTGATAAGCTTTTTTCTTATAACCTCAAGAGCCTCGTGCATAATTATGACATCGGTGTTGTCCCCCACATAGCAGGAGGTTGCGCCCAGATGTATGATGGGCTTGGCCTTTTTGCACTGCTCGCCGAAGGCATGTACATGAGCCATAACATCGTGGCGGCATATTTTTTCTTCTTTTGCGGCCTCATCGTAGTTGATGTCGTATATGTGAGCCTTCATTTCCTCGATCTGCTCGTCGGAAATGTCCAGGCCGAGCTGCTGTTCGCTTTCGGCAAGGGTCACCCAAAGCTGTCTCCAGGCCGAAAATTTTCGGTCGGGAGAAAAGATATATTTCATTTCATCGCCGGCATAGCGGGAATTAAGGGGGCTTTCGTAAACCGATTTGCTCATAAATCACACCTACAAACATAAAATCATCATTCGAAGTTCATTATACCATAGCCGCCCTGTTAATTCAATAGTAAAAGTCATAAATCCGTCCCGATCGGGAAAAAACCGACATATTAAAATGATATAACCGCCACCCCGCGGCGCCCCGCCAATGCACACATCTTCAAATCCGGCGGCAAAGCAAAGCCCCTGCCGTATTTCTCGGCAAGGGGCGGAAAACGGGGTCAAGGCTCCGTTTTTGTTTTCTGTTAAGGCTTTTTCTCTTAAAACTGAGCAGGCTTGTTTTTGCGGCCGTATTTAAGCAGCGGCGACAGGGGCTTATAGATGAAAAACGCAATGAGCGAAACGATAAGTCCCTTGCAGATCGTAAAGGGCAGATTGAAAAGGCAAAGGGCGCCGAAAATGCTGTTTACAGAGGGCACAAGCGCCTTGTACATTCCGAGAATAGCCTCCTGCGGAAGCCCAAGCACCTTATAGTAAAGCGGGTAAATCACAAAATAATTTATGGGAAGGCTCAACACGCCCATGGAAAAGGAGGCAACGACCGAGGACATCACCGCTCCCCCGCGGGTTTTGTGGAATTTATAAAAGGTACCCGCCGCAAGGGCAAAAATCGAGCCCATCAGAAAGTTTGCAAGCTCGCCGATGAATGCCGATTGGCTGGCAAAAAGGTGCAAAAGGTTTTTAAGCAGACAAACCAGCACGCCGTAAAGGGGGCCGAAGGCAAAGGAGCAGATAAGAGCCGGAAGATCGGAAAAATCGAATTTAATAAAGCTCGGCACAATGGGAATTGAAATTTCAAGATACATAAGCACCACCGAAATGGCCGAAAAGACGGCGGTGAAAACGAGATAGCGGATTTTAATGTTGTTTTTTGTACTCATAAAGGACACTTCTTTCATAAATTTTCTCTGTTATATAGATTGTAAAAATAGCGCTTTTGATTTTTAATTTTTCGCAAAAAGCATGGAAAGCAATCCTTCCGTGAAGCTTTCCCTTTGTCAAAGAAACATTTGCGATACGGTTAAGCTGATATTTTTTATCGCAGCTGTGTTTTCACTACTACCCCTCAGTCGCCTTGCGGCGCCAGCTCCCCTGACAAGGGGCGCCACGCCACGCGTAGCGTAAATCATCATTATTGTGTATCAATTATAACATTGTAACAACCTTAGACTGCCACATCCGTAGTATCAAGTCGTTTCAGTTCATTGACACAATCTAAGTTGTACAGGAAGTTTTCCTCCAAAAACAGAGTGCATAGTTTCAACCAATCTCTTGGCGCTTTTCGTCAACGCACAAATCTAAAAACTTTAACCAAGCCGTGGCGCCCCTTGTCAGGGGAGCTGGCTCGGCGCCCCCGCCGAGACTGAGGGGTAGTAAGATTTCTTGCAATGAAAAAACTCCCGTCAATGAACCTCATCAACCAATCGTATTTCCAAGCAAAGACAAATAAAAAATCAAAAAATAAATGAGAAAATGAGCACAAATCAAAGCCAAAAAAGGCTCCGTAAAAAATTTACGGAGCCCCTTAAAAAGGTTTTAATATGTGTTTCTCTCATCCGGACTGTACCGTCGGCTTTGGGATCTCACCAAATCGGCTTTCGCTCACGGGCTCGTCGGCCTAAAAGGAAGGGCGCCGCATTAAATCGCAGCACGGCAATCCTCAGGACCGCATTACCGTCGGTGGGGAATTTCACCCCGCCCCGAAACATATTAAATTGAAAAGGAAACGTTAATTATTCGGCAACCTTGATAACAACGCCCGAGCCTACGGTGTGGCCGCCTTCACGGATAGCGAAGCGGAGGCCTTCCTCGATGGCGATGGGGGTGATGAGCTCAACATTGATCTCAACGTTATCGCCGGGCATGCACATTTCTACACCCTCGTCAAGAGTGATGGTACCGGTAACGTCGGTGGTGCGGAAATAGAACTGGGGACGGTAGTTGTTGAAGAAGGGAGTATGACGGCCGCCCTCTTCCTTGGACAGAACATAAACCTGGCCGCGGAATTTGGTGTGGGGATGAATGGAGCCGGGCTTGGAAAGGACCTGTCCGCGCTCGATCTCGTTGCGCTGTACGCCGCGAAGCAGAGCACCGATGTTATCACCGGCCATAGCCTCGTCGAGGGACTTACGGAACATTTCGAGACCGGTGCAAACGACCTTTCTCTTCTCATCGGTAAGACCGACAATTTCAACTTCCTCGCCGACCTTGAGGGTACCACGCTCAACACGACCGGTGGCAACAGTGCCGCGGCCGGAGATGGTCATAACGTCCTCAACAGGCATAAGGAAGGGCTGATCGGCTTTACGGTCGGGGGTGGGGATGAACTCGTCAACAGCCTTCATGAGCTCGATGATGCACTGAGTCTCGGGGGCGTTTGCGGGATCGTCACCGTTGTATTCGAGAGCCTTAAGAGCAGAGCCGCGGATGATGGGGGTATCATCACCGGGGAAGTCATACTCGCTGAGAACCTCGCGGATCTCCATCTCTACGAGATCGAGAAGCTCGGGATCGTCAACCTGATCGCATTTATTCATGAAAACAACGATCGACGGAACACCGACCTGACGGGCAAGAAGAAGATGCTCTCTGGTCTGAGCCATAGGACCGTCGGTAGCGGCGATAACAAGGATAGCGCCGTCCATCTGAGCAGCACCGGGGATCGAGGTCTTGATGTAGTCGGCGTGGCCGGGGCAGTCAACATGAGCATAGTGACGTTTTTCGGTCTGATACTCAACGTGAGCGGTGTTGATGGTAATTCCGCGCTCTCTCTCTTCGGGAGCCTTGTCGATGTTTTCAAAGTCGACCTTCTCAGCAAGACCGAGCTTGGAAAGGGTCTTGGTGATGGCGGCGGTAAGGGTGGTCTTACCGTGGTCAACGTGGCCGATGGTACCAATGTTTACGTGGGGTTTGGATCTGTCAAATTTTTCTTTTGCCATTGGGATTTCCTCCTTTTATTAAACGAACGATTTGTTCAAATTGTTACAGCAGTGCTGTTTTTTATTATTCTACCAACAAACGCGAAAAAATGCAAGTCTATTTCAACAAAAAGTTGAAAATGCAGGGTCGACATCAGTCGTCCTTTTTCGCAGAGCTGCTGATAATCTGCTCGGCAATACTCTTGGGAACTTCCTTGTATTCGTCGGGCTCCATGCTGTACTGTCCGCGACCCTGGGTCTTGGAGCGCATGGCGGTGGCGTAGCCGAACATTTCGGACAGCGGAACCTGAGCATGCACCTCGGTGGTGCCGTTCTCGGTCTCGGTGCCCATGATCATACCGCGGCGGGAGTTAAGGTCGCCGATAACATCGCCCATGTATTCGTCGGGGATAACGACCGTAACCTTCATGATCGGCTCCATAAATGCGGGATTGGCCTTTTTGCAGGCATCCTTAAAGGCCATGGAACCGGCCATCTTAAAGGCCATTTCCGAAGAGTCGACCTCGTGATAAGAACCGTCGAACAGTGTGACCTTAACGTCAACTACCGGATAGCCTGCAAGTACGCCGGTCTGCATTGCGCCCTGGATACCTGCGTCGACTGCGGGGATGTATTCCTTGGGAATAACACCGCCGGTGATGGCGTTGACGAATTCATAGCCCTTGCCGGGGTTGGGCTCGATCTTGATCTTAACATGACCGTACTGACCGTGACCGCCGCTCTGGCGGGCAAATTTGGTGTCGGAAGTGGCTTCCTGACGGATGGTTTCCTTGTAAGCAACCTGGGGCTTACCGACATTTGCTTCAACGTGGAACTCGCGCATCATTCTGTCGACGATAATTTCAAGGTGAAGCTCGCCCATTCCGGCGATGATAGTTTGTCCGGTCTCCTCATCGGTGTAGCACTTGAAGGTAGGATCCTCCTCGGCCAGCTTCTGAAGAGCAATGCCCATTTTCTCCTGACCGGCCTTGGTCTTGGGCTCGATAGCCACGCGGATAACCGGATCGGGGAATTCCATTGATTCAAGGATAACGGGATGATTCTGATTGCAGAGCGTGTCACCGGTGGTGGTGTTCTTGAGGCCTACCGCCGCGGCGATGTCGCCTGCATAGCACTCCTCAATATCCTGACGGTGGTTACTGTGCATCTGAAGAATACGGCCGATACGCTCGCTGCCTCTCTTGCAGGAGTTGTAGACCGTCGAGCCTGCCTTGAGCGTTCCCGAATATACGCGGAAGAAGCAAAGCTTTCCGACAAAGGGATCGGCCGCGATCTTAAAGGCAAGAGCAGCGAAAGGCTCGCTGTCCGAGCTGTGACGCTCAACTTCCTCGTCGGTGCGGGGATCGACACCCTTAATGGAGGGAACATCGGTGGGGGCGGGCATATAGTCAACAATAGCGTCGAGAAGCTTCTGAACGCCCTTGTTGCGGTAGGATGTTCCGCAAACAACAGGAACCATCTGATTGGCGATGGTGGATTTGCGGATGCATTTTTTGATCTCGGGGATGGAGATTTCCTCGCCGTTGAGATATTTCTCAAGCAGCTCTTCGTCCTGCTCGGCGACATGCTCCATCATTTCCTCGTGATATTTCTGAGCAATCTCTTTCATATCGTCGGGAATTTCGGTAATATTGATGTCGGTTCCCAGATCGTTTGTGTAAATGTATGCCTTCATTTCAACAAGGTCGATAAGACCCTTGAATTCATCCTCGGCGCCGATGGGCAGCTGGATGGGCACAGCGTTGCACTTAAGTCTGGTGTGCATCATATCGAGAACATGATAGAAGTTGGCACCCATAATGTCCATCTTATTAACATAGACCATACGGGGAACCTTGTATTTATCGGCCTGGCGCCATACGGTTTCCGACTGGGGCTCAACGCCGCCCTTAGCGCAAAGAACCGTTACCGAACCGTCCAGCACGCGGAGCGAACGCTCAACTTCAACGGTAAAGTCAACGTGGCCGGGGGTGTCGATGATGTTGATGCGGTACTTGTCCTTGGCATAGCTGGGTTTCCAGAAACAGGTGGTAGCAGCGGAGGTAATGGTTATACCTCTCTCCTGCTCCTGCTCCATCCAGTCCATGGTGGCGGCACCGTCGTGAACCTCACCGATCTTATGGTTGATTCCGGTATAGTAAAGTATGCGCTCGCTGGTAGTTGTTTTACCGGCGTCGATATGGGCCATAATGCCAATATTTCTGGTCATTTCAAGTGATACTTGTCTTGGCATAATTTCCTCCTTTGCTCAAAGCATGAGCAAACTAAAATTAAAAAATGGATAATCAAGCAAAAATCGCTTGAAATGATACTACCAGCGGTAGTGTGCAAAAGCCTTGTTGGCTTCGGCCATCTTATGGGTATCGTCACGCTTTTTGGCTGCTCCGCCGGTGCCGTTAAGTGCATCGAGGATCTCGCCTGCAAGACGCTCCTTCATAGTTCTTTCCGAACGGGTGCGGGAATAGGTTGTGATCCAGCGCAGTCCTAAGGTCTGGCGTCTCTCGGGACGGACCTCCATAGGAACCTGATAGGTGGCGCCGCCGACACGGCGAGCCTTAACCTCCAGCTGGGGCATAACGTTTTCCATAGCCTCTTCAAAGACTTCGATGGGTTCTTTTCCGGTCTTTTCCTTAACAATATCGAATGCACCGTAAACGATCTTCTGGGCAACGCCCTTTTTGCCGTCGTACATAATATTGTTGATAAGACGGGTTACAAGTTTGGAATTGTAAAGCGGATCGGGTAATACATCACGCTTTGCGATTTGGCCTCTTCTTGGCACTTCGCTTCCCTCCTTCACATAATGATATCATAGGTACTCGAGTGACAAAATCCCGTGGCACCAAGCAGAAGCGCAAATAAAATATATATAAACGCATCTGCGACACAAATGTGTCTGCCTGCAAGAAGATTTCGTCTTAAAAAAATTCCGAATTATTTCTTCGGACGCTTTGCACCGTATTTGGAACGAGCCTGCATTCTTCCGTTAACGCCCTGAGCATCAAGAGTACCGCGGACGATATGGTAACGAACACCGGGGAGATCCTTAACACGGCCGCCGCGGATAAGCACGACGCTGTGCTCCTGAAGATTGTGGCCGACGCCGGGAATGTAGGTCGAAACCTCGATTCCGTTGGAAAGGCGTACACGGGCAATTTTACGGAGTGCAGAGTTCGGCTTCTTGGGGGTAGTGGTTTTAACTGCGGTGCAGACGCCGCGCTTTTGGGGGGAATTCGAATCGGTCATGATCTGACGCTTGGAATTGAAGCCCTTGAGAAGCGCAGGGGTCTTGGACTTTTTGTTAATTGTCTCTCTACCCTTACGGACAAGCTGATTAAAGGTTGGCATATCATTTCTCCTTTCTTCGAAAATGGCTGTATCTGCGGGAAATATAAGGCAAATCACATTGCCACAAAAACCCACCATACAACAAATACCGAGTTTATCATAAAACTCGGCATTTGTCAATAGTTTTAAATTAAATTTTCGTAAAATCGGAGCATTTGCGCCGCCGATCGGAAAAAGAATATTTTTTCCCCGGCTTATTCCCCGTCTCCGGCGGATTCGGCCGATTCGGATTTTTCGGCTTCGAGCTGGGCGGCAAAGGCGTCGGCGATGGTGGCATGCTCTCCGTCGCCCTCCTCGTCGATGTATGCCCCCCTCATGCCGGTTCCCGAGGGAACAAGGTTTCCGATGATGACATTCTCCTTAAGTCCCTCCAGCGGGTCGATCTTGCCCTTTATGGCGGCATCGGTCAGCACCTTGGCGGTCTCCTGGAAGGAGGCGGCCGACAGGAAGGAATCGGAGGCCAGAGCGGCCTTGCAGATACCGAGAAGCACCGGATCGTACTGAGCCTCGCGCAGGGGCTCGCCGAAGGCGTTCTTCTCCCCTCTTTCGTTGCGCTCTTTTATCTCGTCGTTGGCGATGTAGACCTTGTTGCGCTCGGTGAGCACGCCTGCCAGCAGGTCGGTGTCGCCTGCGTCGGTAACGCGGAGCTTTTTCATCATCTGGCGGACAATGACCTCGATGTGCTTGTCGTTGATGTCAACGCCCTGGAGGCGGTAAACGCTCTGAACCTGAGCGATGATATAGTCCTGAACGGCCTCGACGCCGTTTATGGCCAGCACATCGTGGGGATTGAGCACACCCTCGGTAACGGGGGTACCCTTTTCGATGTAGTCGCCCTCGTTAACGATAATGCGGTAGCCGTAGGGAACGGTGTACTTGCGCTCGTCTCCGCCCTCGCGGTCGGTAACGACAACCTCGCGGTTACGCTTGACATCTTCGATTCTTACCACACCTGCGATTTCGCTGATGATACCGGTGCGCTTGGGTTTTCTGGCTTCGAAAAGCTCTTCGACTCGGGGAAGACCCTGTGTAATGTCCTCGGCGCTGGCGATACCTCCGGTGTGGAAGGTACGCATGGTAAGCTGGGTACCGGGCTCACCGATGGACTGGGCGGCTACGATACCGACGGCCTCGCCCGTGGAGACCTGCTTGCCGTTGGCAAGGTTGGCGCCGTAGCACTTTTTGCAGACGCCGTGCTTGGCGCGGCAGTTAAGCACCGAGCGGATCTTGACCCTCTCGACACCCGCCTTAACGATTCTGTCGGCGTCCTCGTCGGTCATCATATGCTGATTGTCCATAAGGAGGTTGCCGTCCTTGTCGTAAAGGTCCTCGATAAGGTATCTGCCCACAAGTCGTTCGGACAGCGGCTCGATAACATGTTTGCCTTCCTTGATGTCGTAAACCTCGATGCCCACCTTGGAGCAGCAGTCGTCCTCACGGATGATGACATCCTGAGAAACGTCAACCAGACGGCGGGTAAGATAACCCGAGTCGGCGGTACGCAGAGCGGTGTCGGCCAGTCCCTTACGGGCGCCTCGGGAGGAAATGAAGTACTCGAGAATGTTAAGGCCTTCGCGGTAGTTGGCACGAATAGGAGTTTCGATGGTTCGACCCGAGGTGTTGGCGATAAGTCCGCGCATACCCGCCAGCTGACGGATCTGGTTCATGGAGCCGCGGGCGCCCGAGTCGGCCATCATGTAAATGGGATTGTATTCGTCAAGATTTTCTTTAAGGGCGGCCATTACATCGTTGGTGGTCTTATCCCAAATCTCAATGACAAGACGGTGACGCTCGTCGTCGCTTATAAGACCTCTCTTAAAGTTCTTTGAAATGGTGTCGATGTTTTCCTCGGCGTCGGCAATAAGCTGCTTCTTTGCGGGAGGAATAAGGGCGTCGCATACGGCCACGGTTATCGAGCCGATGGTGGAATAGTGGTAGCCGGTGGCCTTGATTTTATCAAGCACCTCGGAGGTGACGGTGGTTCCGTGCACCTTAATGCAGCGGTCGATTATCTTGCCAAGCATTCCCTTGCTTATCTTGTTTGCTACGGGATTTCCCTGCTCGTCGAATTTAAAGCTGATCTCAAGGTCAAGCTCGTGACCCTCAACGCTTCTGTCGACAAAACCGAGATCCTGGGGAATGGAATCGTTAAAGATGATGTAACCGACGGTGGCGTCCACAAGGCGGGAGATCTTCTCCCCTTCGGCGTTTTTGCCGAAATAGCGCACCTTAATGGGAGCGTGAAGCTCAACGGCGCCGTCCTCGTATGCCATCATGGCCTCGTTGCGGTCGCGGAAGACCTTGCCGGTGCCCTTTTCCTCGGGCTTAACGAGAGTAAGGTAGTAGGAGCCGAGAACCATGTCCTGGGTAGGAACGCAGACCGGCTTTCCGTCGGAGGGCTTGAGCAGGTTGTTGGCGGCAAGCATAAGCAGCCTTGCCTCGGCCTGAGCCTCTGCCGAAAGGGGCACATGGACGGCCATCTGGTCGCCGTCGAAGTCGGCGTTGTATGCGGTACAAACAAGGGGGTGAAGCTTCAGTGCGCGTCCTTCCACAAGCACCGGCTCAAAGGCCTGAATACCGAGACGGTGAAGGGTCGGCGCACGGTTAAGCAGCACAGGATGCTCCTTAATGACCGTTTCGAGAGCGTCCCACACCTCGTCCTTGGCGCGGTCGATCATCTTTCTGGCCTGCTTGATGTTGGCGGTGGCGCCGATTTCCACAAGGCGCTTCATAACGAAGGGCTTGAAGAGCTCGAGAGCCATTTCCTTGGGCAGACCGCACTGATACATTTTAAGCTCGGGGCCGACAACGATAACCGAACGGCCGGAATAGTCGACGCGCTTACCGAGAAGGTTCTGACGGAAGCGTCCCTGCTTACCCTTAAGCATATCCGAAAGGGATTTAAGGGGACGGTTGTTGGGGCCGGTTACGGGGCGGCCTCTCCTGCCGTTTTCGATGAGGGCGTCCACCGCCTCCTGGAGCATTCTCTTTTCGTTTCTAACGATGATGTCGGGAGCGTTAAGCTCGAGAAGGCGTTTAAGGCGGTTGTTGCGGTTGATGACCCTGCGATAGAGGTCGTTTAAGTCGGAGGTGGCAAAGCGGCCGCCGTCCAGCTGTACCATGGGTCGAAGATCGGGGGGAATTACCGGCACAACATCGAGAATCATCCACTCGGGGCGGTTGCCCGAAAGGCGGAAGGATTCCACAACATCGAGACGCTTTAAGACCTTAACCCGCTTTTGGCCGGTGGCGGTCTCCATTTCCTTGTGTATTTCCTCCGAAAGCTTGTCGAGATCGATTTCGCAAAGAAGTTTTTTGATGGCCTCTGCGCCCATCATGGCCTCAAAATCGTCCTCATATTTTTCTCTCATGTCCTGATACTGCTTTTCGCTGAGCATCTGCCTTTTAATGAGAGGGGTGTTGCCGGGATCGGTAACGATATATTGGGAGAAGTAAAGTACGTTTTCAAGCTGCTTGGGAGAAATGTCGAGCATAAGGCCGATACGGGAGGGAATTCCCTTAAAGTACCAAATGTGCGACACGGGGGCGGCAAGCTCTATGGTGCCCATTCTTTCGCGGCGCACCTTGGCGCGGGTTATTTCAACGCCGCACTTGTCGCATATCTTACCCTTATAGCGAATTCTTTTATATTTTCCGCAATGGCATTCCCAGTCCTTGGTGGGTCCGAAGATCTTTTCACAGAAAAGGCCGTCACGCTCGGGCTTTAAGGAGCGATAGTTTATGGTTTCGGGCTTTGTAACCTCGCCGTATGACCAGCTTCTTATCTGTTCGGGAGATGCAAGGCCGATCTTTATTGATTCGAATTCAAGCTCTTTTTGAGTTTCTGTCATCATAAATTTTCCTCCTTACATTTCGGTTCGGTCGTCGTCAAAGGAGCCGTCATTTGCCCCGTCGGCGAAATCGTCGTCCGACTCATCGTCGAAAAGCAGATCGTCGTCGCTTTGTTCGATAATGTTGCCCTCGTCGTCCTCAACGGTATATCCCGCAAGGTCGTCGGCAACATGAGCCATTTCAAGGGTCTCCCCTTCTTCGGCGGGCTTTCTGACCGGAATGTCGTCGTCGTCGAAATGCTGCTTCATGTCGACCTCCTCGCCGTTTTGGTCGAGCACGCAAACGTCAAGTCCGAGAGACTGAAGCTCCTTCATCATGACCTTAAAGGATTCGGGGATGCCGGGCTTCGGAACATTCTGACCCTTAACAATGGCCTCGTAGGTCTTAACGCGGCCGTTGAGATCGTCGGATTTAATGGTGAGTATCTCCTGGAGGGTGTAGGCGGCGCCGTAAGCCTCAAGCGCCCAAACCTCCATCTCTCCGAAGCGCTGTCCGCCGAACTGCGCCTTACCGCCGAGAGGCTGCTGGGTGACCAGGGAGTAGGGACCGGTGGAGCGGGCGTGGATTTTATCGTCAACAAGGTGGTGGAGCTTTAAGAAGTACATGATTCCGACGGTTACACGATTGTCGAAGGGTCTGCCGGTACGGCCGTCGAAAAGCTGGGTCTTGCCGTCCTCCGAAAGACCCGCCTCCTTTAACGCCTCGCGGATGTCCTCCTCGTGAGCGCCGTCGAAAACGGGGGTGCAGACCTTCCAGCCGAGGGCTCTTGCGGCATAGCCGAGATGCACCTCAAGCACCTGTCCGATGTTCATTCGGGAAGGAACGCCCAGGGGGTTAAGAACAATGTCGAGGGGTGTGCCGTCGGGCAGGAAGGGCATATCCTCAACCGGAAGAATTCTCGAAACAACGCCCTTGTTACCGTGGCGTCCGGCCATTTTATCTCCCACCGAGATTTTTCTCTTTTGGGCGATATAGCAGCGAACGACCATGTTGACTCCGGGATTAAGCTCGGAGGAATTACGGCGGTCGAAGACCTTAACGTCAACGATTGTGCCGTATTCACCGTGGGGCACGCGCAGGGAGGTATCTCTGACCTCTCTGGCCTTTTCGCCGAATATTGCGCGAAGCAGCCGCTCCTCGGCGGTCATTTCGGTCTCTCCCTTGGGGGTGACCTTACCGACCAGAATGTCTCCGGCACGCACCTCTGCTCCGATGCGGATTATTCCGCGCTCGTCAAGGTCCTTTAAAGCGTCCTCGCCGACGTTGGGGATGTCGCGGGTGATTTCCTCGGCGCCGAGCTTGGTATCTCTTGCTTCAAGCTCGTATTCTTCTATATGAATGGATGTGAAAACATCGTCGCGGACCACCTTCTCGTTGATGAGAACGGCGTCCTCGTAGTTATAGCCCTCCCATGTCATAAAGCCGATGAGGGCATTTTTACCGAGAGCCACCTCGCCGTTGCTTGTGGCGGGGCCGTCGGCAATGACATCGTGAGGCTCGACATGCTGACCCTCCGAAACCACGGGGCGCTGGTTGATGCAGGTGCCCTGGTTGGAGCGGAGGAATTTGATTATTTCATATTTGTCGACCTCGCCCGACTCGGTGGTGACCTCCACGCTGTCGGCGTCGACCTTGGTGACGGTGCCGGCACGCTCGCAAAGCACGCAAACGCCCGAATCCACCGCCGCCTTATATTCCATGCCCGTTCCGACAATGGGCGAATCGGTTTTAAGAAGCGGAACGGCCTGGCGCTGCATGTTGGCGCCCATGAGGGCACGGTTGGCGTCGTCGTTTTCAAGGAAGGGTATCATGGAGGTGGCAACCGAAATAACCATTTTCGGCGAAACATCCATAAATTCGGCCATTTCCCTTTCGACCTCGATAAACTCGTCTCTTCTGCGGGCCGAAACCTTTGCGCGGGCAAAGCGTCCGTGCTCGTCCAGCGGCTCGTTGGCCTGGGCGACGACAAAATCGTCCTCCTGGTCGGCGGTCATGTAAACCACCTCGTCAAGCACGACGCCGGTCTCCTTGTCTACTCTGCGGTAGGGAGCCTCTACAAAGCCGTATTCGTTGATTCTGGCGAAGGTGGCAAGGTAGGATATAAGTCCGATGTTAGGTCCTTCGGGGGTCTCTATAGGACACATACGGCCGTAATGGGTATAGTGAACATCTCGCACCTCAAATCCGGCGCGGTCACGGGAAAGTCCGCCGGGGCCCAGAGCCGAAAGACGGCGCTTATGGGTAAGCTCGGCCAGGGGGTTGGTCTGATCCATGAACTGGGACAGGGGCGAAGAGCCGAAGAACTCGCGGATGGCCGCAACCACCGGGCGGATGTTGATAAGGCTTATGGGGGTGACTGTCTCGGCGTCCTGAGCCTGAACGCCCATTTTCTCACGGACAACGCGCTCCATGCGGGTGATACCGATGCGGAACTGGTTTTGAAGCAGCTCGCCCACCGAACGGATACGGCGGTTGCCGAGATGGTCGATGTCGTCGATGCTGCCGATGTCGTAGGCAAGACCTAAGATGTAGCTGACGGTGGCGAAAATGTCGTCAAGGGTGATGTGCTTGGGAATGAGCTTATCCTTGTTTGCGCGAAGGGCGGCCTTGATGTCGTCCTCGTCCTCGTTTTGCTCAAGTATCTTCATAAGCTCGTCGAAGCACACTCTCTCGTTTATACCGCACTCGGCCTCGGCGTCGAAGGACACATAATTTTTAATGTCAACCGTGTGGTTGGCGATGACCTTAAACTCGCTGTTGCCCTCCTCGGTCTCGACGGTGATGTAGGCTTCCTTAACGCCCCTTTTGTCGAATTCCTCGGCAAGGCCGCGGGAAACGGTAACTCCCGCCTCTGCAAGCAGCTCTCCGGTTACGGGATCGGCCACGGGACGGGTCAGGGTGCGTCCGAGTACCCGATCGACGATGTTAAGCTTTTTATTGTATTTGAAACGGCCGACTCTCGAAAGATCGTATCTCTGAGGGTCGAAGAAAAGGTTGTTGATGTGGGTTGTGGCGCCGTCGACGGTGAAGGGCTCGCCGGGGCGGAGCTTTTTATAAACCTCAAGCAGGGCTTCCTCGCTGTTTTTGGTGACATCCTTCTCGATGGTGGCAAGAAGTCTCTCGCTCTCGCCGAAATATTCCTTGATCTCCTCGTCCCTGCCTATTCCGAGGGCACGGATGAAGGTGGTCAGAGGAAGCTTGCGGTTTTTGTCTATGCGGACATAGATTATCTCGTTTTGGTCGGTCTCGTATTCAAGCCATGCGCCGCGGATGGGGATAATGGTCGAGCTGAAAAGCTTGCGGCCGGATTTGTCCACCGTCACATCGAAATATGCGCCGGGCGAACGGACAAGCTGGGATACGATAACTCTCTCGGCACCGTTGATGACAAAGGTGCCCGAGGGGGTCATAAGGGGGAAGTCTCCCATAAAGACTTCGCTTTCTTTGATTTCGCCGGTTTCTTTATTGAGCAGGCGTGCGGTGACGCGCAGGGGGGCTGCATATGTTGCGTCGCGCTCTTTACACTCCAAAATGGTGTATTTAGGCTGCTCGTCAAAACGATAACCGAGGAAGGTCAGCTCAAGATTGTTGCTGTAATCGCAAATGGGCTGCATCTCGTCAAAGACCTCTTTAAGGCCCTGCTCAACGAACCATTTATAGGAGCTTTTCTGAACCTCAATGAGATTGGGCATATCCAGAACCTCATTGATTTTGGAAAAGCTGTACCGTTCGTTGGTTCCGAGTTTTACCTTCTTGACATTTACCACGACTTTACCACTCCGTTTCAAAGGATAATTAAAGGTTTCAGATGAACATCTTAAATTCTCATCCCCGCCGCCCGCCGATAACCGGCAAAGGGTCGGAAACAAAAGGTATGAAGATGCGGTCAGCCTGCGGGAGCCTTCGGAAAAGGAAGCGACCGAAGAAGCGGGTTACATCCAAAAGGAGCATTCTCTCATCGGTTGAAGAAGCATTCCCTCTTCGACCGAAGCAACATTCCGTCTCCGGCTGAAGAAGCGTTCACTCTTCGACCGAAAAAGCATTTCCTCTTTGACTGAAGAAGCGTTCCGTCTCCGGCTGAAAAAGCATTCCCCTGCCGGCTGAAGAAGCCGTCCCCGCCCCGAAAAGCCGTAAAATCAAATTGATTTACACCGACTTAATGGCGCAAACTAACCTATAATAGTACAATTTAGCATTTTATCGCAAGCCGAGTCAAATGTCAAGATAAAATTAAAAATTTTTTTAAAAAATAATTTCCCCAGTAAAATCAAGGCTTACAGACAACGAAAAGAAACACACGGTACAGTGGTTAGTATTTTATATTAAATCAAACAACGCCCCCTTGTGTTCCCCACACAAGCCTAAAATTCAAACTAAGCCGCGCCGCCCCTTGTCATTGCAATAAGGATAAAGTCAACAGTAAGCCGTGGCGCCCCTTGTCAGGGGAGCTGGCTCGGCACCGCCGAGACTGAGGGGTAGTAAGTCTTCTTGTAACAAATAAGCTCCTGTCATTGCCGTGCATTAATCAAAGCAGTGTGACAACCACCGCATTTCCTTCAACGGCCAACACTCACGCCTGCCCGTTAAGCAAAGCCTTTTTAATGCTCTCCACATCATAGCTGCGCTCCTTTGTTCCGTCGGGAAGTATAAATCTGTCCTCAAACCGCCTGTCCAAAATATAATTTGCGGCCAACGGCACAAACCGTCCGTTTTCCGTTTTCCATTTCTCGGTGGACTTGCTCCGCTTTACCGCCTCCATAAGCTTCTTAAACGTTTCCTCGTCGGGGGAAAGTCCCATAAAGGCTCTTTTTGCCCTGACCATGTTTTCCTTTTTCGGATATTCCTTCCAAAATTCATCAAACATTTGTTCTGTTCTCACACACCGCTGCTGTGCCCTTCTTCTCTCCTTAACGGCCTCATATTCCTGCCTCAGCCTTCGGAGCCTCTCCTCCGCCGCAGCGGCGTCATTTTCATTTTTGTTTTTATTTTCAGTGTCATTGTCATCAACATTAACATTAACATCTTCATTATCATTATCATCATCATTGTCATTATCGGCTTTTTTGGGTTTTTCCGAAAAGCCCTCGGTTTTTTCGCTTTTTGAGGCCTCCTCCCGGGCGGAATACCCCGTGTCGTTCTGCCGATCCTCCTTCGTCCTTCGCGGACGGCCGCCCTTTTTGCCGTTTTCGGAATTGCGCTTTACAATGCTCATATATTTTTCGGCGTCCCGTTTAAGCTGATTTTTCATAAAGGAAAAGCACATGGCCGTTACCCCGTCAAGCTCCTTCGAGATGTCCTCTCCCCTGCCGCCGTAGGCCATGATCGCCGAAAACAGCTTTCCCCTTTGCTCATCCGAAAGAAGGGCGCAGTTTTCCTCCCATTCGGAATATATCACAAAGGATATTTTCCCCTCCCGATATTTTTCGGGCAAGGCCTCGCTTAAAATTTTCGCCATGGTTTTCTCCTTGATTTTTGCTTTTGCTTTTTGCTCTCCTGCCGTGCTGTTTTCCTTCAATTTAAAAACCTCCTTTATTAACCGTCTCAAATGGAGGGCTTTGTTGCACAAAAACATGCAACTTTTAAAAAAATCCCACAAGGTCTTTCCGCCTGCCCGCCGTTTTCAAAAGAACGGGTCGGCCCGAAGAAAAACTTATTGTTGAAAAATATTCCGATATGTAGTATTATTACATGTGTTGTACCGCGCAGGATTTTCCCTTCTTCTTTTTAATGCTTTTTGCGCGGATTAAAAGGAGAGAAAAAGATGTTTACAGTTTCCCTTTGCGTTGTGGCCTTTAACGAGCAGGAGCTTATCGGAAAGCTTTTGGACAATTTCCTCGGCCAGACCTATCCGAAAAGCCTGACCGAGATCGTGCTTGTGGACAGCGCCTCCACCGACCGCACCCCCGAGATTTTCGCAAAATTCAGGGAGGATCACAGATACGAATATAAGGACATCATCCTGGTGGACAATCCCAAAAAGGTGCTTGCTCCCGGTTGGAACAATGCCATAACCCACTCCACCGGCGACATCATAATAAGGGTCGACGCCCACGCCGAGATACCCCCCGAGTTTGTGGAAAACAATGTCCGCCACCATGAGGAGGGCGAAATGGTCACAGGCGGTGCCCGTCCCAACATAATCGACGGCTCCACCCCCTTTAAACAGACTCTTTTAATGGCCGAAAGCTCGGTTTTCGGTTCAAGCGCGGCCGATTTTCGCCGAAACGGAAAAAAGCGGTATGTCCGCTCGATATTCCACGGAGCATACCGCCGCGAGGTCTTTGAAAAGGTAGGCCTTTTTAACGAAAGCCTAACCCGCACCGAGGACAACGAAATGAACTACCGCATACGCAAGGGAGGCTATCGCCTTTGTCTTTGCCCCGATATTATTTCCTATGAGCATACCCGCAGCAATCTTAAAAAAATGCTCAGACAGAAATATTTAAACGGATACTGGGTGGGCAGAACAAAAAAGATCTGTCCCGGCTGCATAAATACATATCATATGGTGCCCTTTGTGTTTGTGCTCGGCATTTTGGCGGCAATACTTCTCGGATTTGTCAGCTGGATATTCCCCGTTCTCTTTTTCGGTTGCTATTTTGCGGCGGCAATATATATGACCGTTTGCGCCATTAAAGAAAAAGGCGATTTTCACCCCCTTTATCTCACACTGCCCTTTCTTTTCTTCCTGCTTCACACATTTTACGGCGTCGGAACGGCGGTCGGCTTTATCAGCCTTTTGACCAAGCCGGTCAAAAAGGAAAAGCAGGAGTAAATCAGACATCCTCCGTGCTGCGGCGAAAACAGACGCCGACACCGATAAGTCCGCAAAAAATGCGCCGCGAAAAAGCCCCGCCTTTTTGCAGGGAATTATATAAAGCAAAACTCCCGTGATTTTTCACGGGAGTTTTTTTACGCACAATATTAAAAGTTATATCCAAGCGCACGGCGCCCCTTGTCAATGCACAAGCCTTATAGCTTTAACTTTGCCCGTGGCACCCCTTGTCAAATGCACATAGCTAAAATATTAACTAAGCCCGTGGCGCCCCTTGTCAATGCACATAGCTAAAACATTAACTAAGCCCGTGGCGCCCCTTGTCAGGGGAGCTGGCTCGGCGCACCGCCGAGACTGAGGGGTAGTAAGTCTTCTTGTAACAAAAAGCTCCCATAAATGCACATTCCGCGGCATTTTCCTGACGGTCAAAGAAACAATTACAAAATGATAAAGCTATCCTCTCTGATTAAAGTGGCGCTTTCACTACTACCCTTCAGTCGCCTTGCGGCGCCAGCTTCCCTGACAAGGGACGCCACGGCTTTGTTTAAAGGGTAGTTATAGTGCATTGACAAAAGCTTAGCAAAAAGATTGTAAGGCCTCTTGCAACAAAAAGCCTCTCGTCAATGCACATTCCGCGGCATTTTTCTAACGGTCAAAGAGCATCTTAAAACAACTGTGAGCCGCCGAAGGGAAATCCGCCGAAAGAACCGCTTCCCTGTGAGCCTCCCGAGTCTCCGCCGCGGGAGCCGAAGGGTGATCCGTTATTATAATCCCCGTCTTGCGAGCCGCCTTGGCCGTCCTGTGCGTCCGAGCCGCTTTGATTATCCGAGTTGCTTTGGGCGGATGTTCCGTTCATAAGTCCTTCGATTATGGGCAGTGCGTCGGTCATGGAAATGGCGTAACCCATTCCCTCAACCTCGGTGGCGGAGGCCTTGGCGGTGTTTATTCCAACAACCTCTCCGTTCATGTTAAGCAGCGCCCCGCCCGAGTTTCCCGGATTGATTGCCGCATCGGTTTGGATCATGGGTATTTCGCTGTCGTCAAGTGTGCAGTTAAGCACGCTCACAATGCCCGTGGTGACCGACTGGCCGTAGCCCAGGGCATTGCCGATGGCCACCACCTGCTGGCCGACCGTAAGGGAGGAGGAGTCGCCTAAGGTTGCGGTTTTTATCTGCTTTTTGGTGTCGTCGGAAATGTCCGAAAGCTTTACCGAAATGACCGCAAGGTCGTTGTCGGTGTCGCTGCCCTTAACAGTAGCCTCGGCTGCCGTTCCGTCTGCAAAGCTTACCGAAATGGCGGATGCTCCGTCGATGACATGGGCGTTGGTAACGCACATAAGTTCGGTGTCGTTTTGGGAGATTATAATGCCCGAGCCGCTGCCCTGAACCTGCCGACTTCCCGAATTTCCGAACATTCCGAAATAGCTTCTGGCATCTTCAACCGATACGGTGTTTATGGATACCATGGCCGCCATATTTTCCGACGCCACGGCGCTCACATCAAGAGGCCCGCTTGCCGCCGAGCCGGTGGCTGTGGTTTTAAGGGTGCCGGACTGGGAAAGGCCGCTCGTCACCGATTTGTTAAGGAAGGTATTGACGCCGAAAAACGCCACCGAGGCAACACTTCCGAACATTGCGGCGCTCAGCGTAAGGGCGCATATTTTTCTGCCGATATTGCTCCTGCGCCTTGCGCCCGCTTTTGCACCGGCCGATCGGTTTGCCCCGTCGGTGCCGCAGTGTTTTTCGCTTACCCCGATCGCAGGGGTCGGATCGCGGTTAACGACGGATACCATGGCGGGATTGGAAAGAGGAGTAACCGATACCGCCCCGCCGTGGTCGTTCAAACGATTATCGGAGTTCATACGATTATCGGCCGTTTCAATGCTGTCGGAAAATGCACCGTGCCGCATGTCGGTAAATGCGGTGCCGTTTGTCGGCTCTCGGCCGTCGATTTTTGCAGGGTCGGTCAAGATGCCCTTTTCTTCCCTGCCGCTTTCCGATTTTCTATCGGTATATCTTTTTTCAAACATAACAAAAACCTCCGTTTTTCTTTTGGAAAGCCCGCTGCTGTTTTGCGGCTTCCCTTTCGATGTCTTAATAATAACCCGACTTCTTTAAGAAAAACTAAAGGTTTTTGTAAGCGACCTGTAAATATAACAGGGTTTTTTTATTAACTGTTTTCAAAAATTTTGTTAAGCCCGCCGATACCGATGCGTTTAACCGCCGCCGTTACGGCTGTTCGTTAATAATCGGGGAAAAGCTTTCGATGGCCTCACGAAGGCGGGGGTGGCGTATGCAAAAATGTATCGACGGGGATTTTCCCTTTGAAATAACTGCCCATTCGCCCCTTTTCATGCGAATCTGGAGATTTTTAAAGGTCTGGCGGTCGGAAAAAAGCACGGTATAGTTTTTTCGATCCCTTGCAAATTCCGTTGTAAATGCGATGTGCTCGGCATACTCCTCCCGAGTGTAGGGAATGTTGTCCTCAAAAAACATTTCCGAAAGATCGAGGAAGGGCAGCGCACTGCCTTTTCCTTTTTCATTTGCTTCGCCCCGTCCGCCTTTGCTTTTTCCGCTTTGCTCAAAGGCTTGACCGAAAACCGATTCCGGCGGCATTTCGTCGGTCACACTGCCCTTTTCAAGACAGCTTTCAAAAATCCTGCGTCTTTTTTCCGCAAAGGCTGTAATCTCGGTAATCCTTCGGTCGTCGACCCCGTGATTTTTAAGCATTTTTTCAAGAAACTCCGGCGGGGCGGTGTATAGGGGCGGGGTGGAAAGCACATTTTTAAACCTTCCGCTCTTTTTCGCCTCGTTTTCGGTAAAGGAAAGATACTCTTTCCCTTTTTCGGCGGTGTATATTTCCATTAAAGGCAGGGCGTTTTCCAGCATTTGCTCGGCCTGCCTTTGATAATAGGCAAGCTCGTCCCTCGATTTGGTAAGATAATACCTCCCGTCGGCGTGGAAGCCTCTCATGGCCTCTCCGTACAGCGCCGCCGCTCCCGACACCTTCAAAAGGTGGTGAAAAACATTGCCCTGTACGTTTTCAAAATAATACGGGCATATCTGACCGGTCATATACATGGGGATCCAGCTTTCAAGTCCCAGCATCATCTCCTCAAAGGAGCGGTCCAGGTTGTGTATTTGCTTCAAAACAAGGCCTTTTTTAAGCATGAGCGCCATTCCGAACATCCATTTTTTCGGAAAATCCGCGTCCTTTGCCATTTCGGCCATGGGCATATCGCTGTACATTATGACGGGAGAAGACGACTTTGAAAGCACGGTGGCCTTTAAAAAGTCAAGCTCGCTGTCCATCATGGCTTTAAGACCGTAATATTTTTTTGATGTGGGAAGCTGAAAGGGTAGCGACGGGACCTTAAGACTGTCGAATTTTATGGCCTTGATATATTCGTTAAGGTCGAATTCATCAAGCTTTTCCAAAAATCCGCCTACCCTGTCCTCCTCCCTTTTGCCGAACAAAAGCCAGCTTCGGCAAATTTTCACGACGCTTTCTTTTGTGCAAAGCATATCCTCCTCACATCCGAAAAGATCTGCCGCCTTTTCCCTTTTTTCTCTGTCGTCCCGTATCAGCTCAAAAATAAACCCGGCCGTCCCGTCGGCGAATTTTATCGGATCGGCAGGCTGACGGGAGCCGCTTCTGAAGCGGGAAAGAGAGGAGGCGTCGTAATTGACAAAGGGGCACATTTCGCTGACATTAAAATCAAGGACAACAACTGCGGAGTCAAATTTTTTCAAAAACTCGGCCCGGTCGACCGTAAGCACATCCGAGCAGCTTAAAAAGGAGTTTTTGATATTTTCGGGAGTCACCGAAGCGTCGATGCTTTCGAGCATTTCGAAAATCGCTCGGCAAAGGCTTTCCATTCCCTCTCCCGACCCCTCGGGAACACGCTCTCCCGAGCGGTATCGGCTGAGAGTCGAGGAGGAAAGACCCGATCTTTCACCAAGCTCCTTGGCCGTGCAATCCAGCTTTTCTATGTAAAAATTCAGTTGTTCGCAAAACCTCATTTTAATCACCCGAAAAAATCATATTTGGGCGGACAAAGCTTTGTCCGAAATAATTATACTACATTGTAAGCAAAAAGAAAAGAGCCTCTTTTCCCGATTTGGCCCCTTGACAATTCGGAAAATGTACCCTCCCCTTTCCCCTTTTCGTTGTATAATGCTTTGTGAAAAAGCCTTGATGTTTTGTAATTATATGTTATAATTAAATTATAGGATAAAATTTGCACATGATTTAAAGTCTCAACTACGCCGTGGCGCCCCTTGTCAGGGGAGCTGGCAAAACGCAAGTTTTGACTGAGGGGTAGTAAGTTTTCCGGTAATAAAAAAGTTCCCGTCAATGTACAAGCCTGAAAGCTTAAACTACGCCGTGGCGCCCCTTGTCAGGGGAGCCGGCTCGGCTCTGCCGAGACTGAGGGGTAGTAAATTTTCCTGTAACAAAAGCCTCCGCAAACAAACCAACCAAGTAAACAATATTAAACCATAACAAATTCATCTTAACAAAGGAGAAATGAAAATGAAACCGAAAAAGCTTTTGGCGGCCATAACATCCCTCTGCCTCATGCTGTCAGCGATCCCTGCCCTTCCCGCATTTGCAGCCGAGGACAATCCCACCACGGGAAGCTGCGGCAAAAACGGAGACAACGTATCCTTCGTCTATCAGGACGGCACCCTGACAATAGGCGGCACCGGCGAAATGGCCGACTACGAAAAATACTCCGACAACGAGACCCCTTATGAAGACATTAAACGATTTGTCAAAAATGTCGTGGTGCAGGAGGGCGTTACCCGCATCGGAAACGATGCCTTCGGTTACTGCAGTGAACTGCAATCGGTCACACTGCCCGAGGGTATTGTGTCCATCGGAGACAATGCCTTTTCCGGCACATATGCCCTCACAAGCATAACCCTTCCCGAAAGCCTCGAAACTCTCGGAACCTACTCCTTCGGCGGTTCCTTTATCGAAAGCATTACCGTTCCCTCAAAGGTGAAGGAAATTTCCGACAGCTGCTTTATGAGCTGTGACAGGCTTTCTTCCGTCACCCTTCCCGAAGGTCTTGAAGCCATAGGAAACACCGCCTTTGGCTATAACAGTGCCATTACCGGCATCACCATTCCGAGCACAGTCAAATCCATCGGCTCCCACGCCTTTTCCCGCGATGAGGCTCTCACTTCAATAACCATACCCGATAGCGTTACCTTTATCGATTACGGCGCATTTTACGATTGCTCCGCCCTTACCTCGGTCAACATTCCGAGCAGTATAACCGACATTTACGATTCGCTTTTCTGCGGATGCACCGCCCTTACAACCGTCGAAATTCCCGAAAGTGTAACCTACATCGGCTATCAGGCCTTTGCCCGAAGCGGCATCAAAAATATTACAATTCCCAAAGCCGTTGAATATTTGGAATCCGGCGCATTCATCAACTGTGCCGACCTCGAGGAAATAACAGTTGATCCGCAGAATGAGAATTACACTGCCCTTAGCGGCTCCCTTTATTCCAAGGACGGATCCGTGCTTTTGCGCTTTGTCAACAAGGATAAGGTAACAAGCTTTACCCCGCCCGAAAGCGTTAAAATAGTCAGAGACTCGGCTTTCAGCAACGAGAAAACCCTTGAAAGTGTTGATTTAAGCGGTGTTGATCAGATAGAAGGATACCTTTTCAGCAACAGCGAATCCTTAAAAACCGTTAAGCTTCCCGAGCACCTCACCGAGATACCTTATTCCTGCTTTTCGTCTTGCACCGCTCTTGAAAGCGTAACCATTCCGAGCAGTGTCAGGGTCATCAATTCCAGTGCATTTTATTATTGCAACAACCTTAAAAAGATAGAAATTCCCGAGGGTGTTACCGAAATAGGCGAAAGTGCCTTCTCGGCCTGCAAAAACCTCGAAAGCCTCAACATTCCGAGCAGCGTCACCGAGGTGGGCTGGAACATCATCGGCGACACCGCCCTTCTCAAAAGCCTTCCTCTTGAAGACGGCGTAAAGTATCTCGATGGATGGGCTGTGGATCTCGGTTCTTCCGGAAATGTGGTCTTTAAAGAAGGCGCAATAGGCATAAGCAGCCAGATACTCGGCTCCCAAGCCGTAACGGTATTTGTTCCCAAAACGGTCAAATATATTTCAAAGGGCGGCCTTCAGGGAGCAAACTTCAGCAAAACGGTGGAATCCTACACCGTCGATCCCGAAAACCCCTATTTTCTTTCGGAGGACGGCGTAGTTTTCACCAAAGACAAAACCGAGCTTGTGGCCTATCCTCAAAAAAGCGGCTTTATCAAATATGCCGTTCCCGAAGGGGTCAAATTTATACGGGATTATGCATTTTATAACTCCGGCCTTGAAGAGGTCACCCTTCCCTCCACTCTCATACACATCGGCAACTGGGCGTTTTATTATTCAAGGGATCTTAAATCCGCATTGCTTAACGAAAATATTGAATACATCGGAAATAATGCATTCGGCTACTGTGAGAATGTTGATCTCGGCCAAATTCCGAGCAGTCTCAAGTACCTCGGATACAACCTTTTCGGTTTCTCGAACAACATCGGCTTAACCACCGTCGACGGCAACACCTATCTTGACAAATGGCTGATAAGAGCATCCGCTCAGAGCGGCGATGAATTTAAAATTCCCGAAGGAACGGTGGGCATTGCTGCAAGCGCCATATACTCTATAGGAATGATCAGATCCGCATCGGTATATATTCCCGCAAGCGTAAAGCATATAAACAGCAGTGCCTTCAGATACTTTATAAACATCAAGGATGTATATTTTGCAGGTTCAAGAGAAGATTGGGAAAAAATGAACATCGGGGACAAAAACAGTCCGCTTTTTGAGGCGCATATTCATTTTGAGGATCAAACGCCGCCCACCTACGGCGATGTTGACAAGGACGGAAAAATTTCCTCCTCCGACGCCCTTATGGTGCTCCAGAATGTGGTCGGCATACTTGATTTTTCCGACGGACAGCTCACGGTTGCCGATGTTGACGGAGACCGAAAAATTTCCTCCTCCGACGCCCTGCTCATCTTACAGCACACGGTGGGCATTATCGACTCCTTCCCCGTTGAAAGCGCGGGCTGACGCCGCCGCGGCAAAACAAAAAGCACGGTGTCGGTGACGCCGTATATCGCGATATTTCCCCGATCTTGATTTTTCACACAAAAAAAAAGGGCTACCGCTATGGTGGCCTTTTTTTCGTGTGCATTTTCATGTACACTTTTTATGTTGTGTGTGCAATAATTATATTGTTTTAGAAATATAATTTTGCTTTTAAAAATCGCTGAAATCCGCATAAACAAAGGAAAAGCCGCTGGTTAAGCGGCTTTTGAGTTGGAGCGGGCAACGGGAATCGAACCCGCCTCCTCAGCTTGGGAAGCTGATATTCTACCGATGAACTATGCCCGCATGTTAAGTTTTCCGCCAAAACGGCAGGGAATTTTTTTCAACAGTTGCATTGTATCACAAACAACATTAATTTTCAATCCCCAACCTAAAAAATATTATCAATAAAATATTGTTAATTGACGAAAAATGTGCTATTATATCACTGTAAAACTTTTGGCAATTGCAAGCGGCTCGTAATATGCGCCGAGCGCGGGGATTAACGGCGCCGCCCGTTCCATGCTTATGCCGAAAACCCGATAAAATATTATTACGGAGAAAAAATAATTATGATAGAGCTTGAACAAAATCGTGAAAAAGCCGTCCTTGTGGCGGTGGATACGGGAGTTGAGGACTGCGAGGCGCTGCTTGACGAGCTAACCGAGCTTGCCAAAACCGCCGGAGCCGATACCGTCGGAAGGATCGTTCAAAAAATGGAATGTCCCGACTCGGCCACCTTTATCGGCTCGGGAAAGCTGGAGGAGCTAAGGGATTTTGCCAACTATTCCGAGGCCGATCTGCTCATTTTCGACAGCGAGCTTTCCCCCTCCCAGCAGCGAAACATCGAAAAGGCAACCAACATCCGCACAATCGACCGCACGCTGCTCATTCTCGACATTTTCGGACAGCGGGCAAATTCGGGCGAGGGCAGAATTCAGGTCGAGCTTGCAAGATACCGTTATATGCTCCCCCGCCTTTCGGGTCAGGGCAAAAGCCTCTCCCGTCAGGGCGGTATCGGAATGAAGCGAGGAGCCGGCGAAAGCAAGCTTGAAAGCGACCGCAGGCACATTCGCCGCCGCATAAACGCCTTAAAAGAACAGCTTTCTCAAATTGAGGCCAGAAGAGAAAACCAGCGCAAACGGCGAAAGAAAAACCGCCTTTCGACGGTGGCAATCGTCGGCTATACCAACGCCGGAAAGTCCACACTTTTAAACTACCTGACCGATGCGGGCGTGCTTGCGAAGGATATGCTTTTCGCCACCCTCGACCCCACCGCAAGGGGGCTTAAACTGCCCGGCGGTCAAACGGTCATTTTTATAGATACGGTGGGGCTCATAAGAAAGCTGCCCCACGACCTTGTTGACGCCTTTAAATCCACCCTCGAGGAGGCGGCTCAGGCCGATGTTATATTAAACATCTGCGACGCCTCAAATCCCGAGGCCAACGAGCATTTGCAGGTCACAAGGGAGCTTTTGGAGCAGCTGGGCTGTCAGGATCGGCCGATAATCCCCGTCTTTAACAAGGTCGACCTGTGCGAGGGGCAATTCCTGCTGAGAAAGGGCGAGGTGGCCATATCGGCAAAAACCGGAGATGGAATTGAAAAGCTGCTTCTTGCGGTGGAAAACGCCCTGCCCAAAACCCGTATAAGAATAAGCTTTCTTTTTCCCTTTGACAAGGGGCAGCTTGCCGCCCGCATAAGAAAGGAAGGTACGGTGCACTCCGAGCAGTATGTGGAAAACGGTCTGCTGGTCGATTGCACGGTGGACGCAGGCCTTGCCGACGAGCTTAAAGGGTACATCGCCCGGCAGTAAATAAAGCTTTCCCGCCGTCACCGTTTTCGGCGCCGAGACTCTCAGACCGACGGGGTACAAGGCGCGCACCCCCTCCCCTGCCTCCTCTGTTCGGCAGCGCCGAGATGAAATCGACTTAACCATAACGCACATATCCGAACACGATTTTGGCGGAGAAAAATCCCCATAT
>CAKSPR010000018.1 GCA_934486455.1 uncultured Eubacteriales bacterium | reverse complement strand
AGCGGTCAAAAGAAGCGCCGCAGCGACCGTCGCCGCTATCAGGTTCATTATCTTTTTTCTCATCTTTCCATCTCCTTAGAGAAATTTCATCTTATTATATCACACCCCAAACAAGGTTACAACAATGTAATTATAACCAAATTTGAGCCTTACATATTGTGCAAAATGACGTGTCGGCCGGGTGGATTTTGCGCTGACTTTTCCCCCGTGTTTTTCTGCTTTTTCGGGGTCGGTTTTTCGGTTATTGCCTTGGGTTTTTTAAGCCTTTATAAAAATTTTTTGACAAAGTCCGTTTTTGCTGTCGCGGCCTATTTGTATTAAAAATTCGCCGTCGTCGGCCTTAAAGGACATGTCCCTATGATAATATTTAAGCTGTTCCTTTTTCACCTTAAGGGTAACGGTCTTTTGTTCTGCACTTTTAAGGCTGATCTTCTTGAAATTTTTCAGCTCCTTTACCGGTCTGACCCGCTCGGCCACGAGGTCGCTTACATAAAGCTGTACAACCTCCTTGCCTTCCCTTGTTCCGACATTCCTGACCTTTACCGACACATCTATGCCGTCGGCCGTTTCGCTTATTTCAAGGTCGGAATACTCAAATTCGGTATAGGAAAGGCCGTATCCGAAGGGGAAAAGCGGCTCGACGGGACTGTCGGCAAATCTGGCCGAATAAAATGTCTCGCTTGCAGGGCGGCCGGTGGCGGGGTGGTTATAGTACACGGGGCATTCTCCCGAGGCGTTGGGGAAGGTGGTTGTCAGGCGGCCCGACGGGTTAACCTTTCCGAGAAGCAGGTCTGCGCAGGCATTTCCTGCCTCGCTTCCCGCGTTCCAAAGCTCTAAAAGGGCGTCGGAGTTTTCGACTGCCTGCGAAACGGCCATGGGGCGGCCGTTTACAAGCACGGTAATTACGGTTTTCCCCGCCGCTTTAAGCTCTCTCAGCATACGGTTTTGCTGCCCCGAAAGGTCAATGTTTGAAAGGGCGGCGCCCTCTCCGCTGAGTACCTGATATTCTCCCACCACGGCCACAACGGTTTTGGCGGGGTGATTTATTATTCTTGAAAGCTCGTCCTCGTTTATCTCTCCCCCGGGAGCGCACACCGGCAGGTAGCAAAGCTTTACCCCTGCATTTTCAAGGCCGCTTTTTATGCTGACCGTTCTTAAATTGTCCGCCGCCATGCTCCATGTTCCGACCATTTCGGGTCCGTTGTCGGCGAGAGCCCCCACAAGCAGCACCTGCCCGCAGTCACAAAGGGGGAGGGCTTCGCCGTCGTTTTTAAGAAGCACGGCCGATTCGCAGGCGGTTTTTCTTGCGGCGGCACGGTGGGCTTCAAGGTCTATTTCATCCCACGTTATGCGGTCGAAGGGATTATCGAAAAGACCGAGTAGCATTTTTATTCTAAGTACATTTTCCACTGCTTCATCAAGCCGCTGTTCGCTGACCCTGCCCTCCTTAACAAGCTCGGGTAAAAAGGCAATATATCCGCGGGAATTCATGTCCATGTCCACTCCGGCGTTTATTGCATGCTCGCAGGCCTCTTTAAGGTCGGCGGCCGAGCGGTGGGCAACAAGCTCCAAAACAGCGGTGGCGTCGCTTACCACAAAGCCTTCAAATCCGAGAGCCTCTCTCAGCACATCCTTTAAAAGATAGCTGTTTTCGGTGCAGGGCGCTCCGCAAAAATCGTTGAATGCCGCCATAACCGTCATTGCGCCGGCATCGATTGCCGCCTTAAAGGGAGGCAGATATGTTTCAAAAAACTTTTGCACGCTCATATCGACCGTATTGTAGTCACGGCCGCTTTCTCCCGCGCCGTAGGCGGCAAAATGCTTGGCGCAGGCGGCAACTCTGTCTCTTTTTGCGGGGTCGTCTCCCTGAAAGCCTTTTACCCTTGCGGCGGCGCAGCGGCAGCCGAGATAGGTGTCCTCTCCCGCTCCTTCGGCTATTCTGCCCCACCTGGCGTCTCTTGCAATGTCGTCCATGGGGGCAAAGGTCCAGTTGAGTCCGTCGGCGGCCGCCTCCCTTGCGGCGATTGCGGCATTTTGCTCCCACAGCCCGTCATCGAAGCTGCAGCTTTCGGCCAAGGGAACAGGGCCGACTATGCGGTGTCCGTGTATAACATCAAATCCGAAAATGAGCGGAATTTTAAGACGGCTCTCCTCCACGGCGATGTGCTGGAGGTGGTCGATGTCCTTTCGGTCGTAAAGGCCGAGAAAGGAGCCTATCTTGCCCTCTCTGACCCACTGCTCCTGCTCCTTAAAGCTCTCACGCGCATTTTTTGCCCGCTCGATGTCCTCTTTTGTTATGCGGCCGGCCTCAAGCAACTTTTGCTGCTCCTTCTCGTCGATTGTAAATCCGCCCAGAGATGAGGGTGCGAGCTGATTTAGCTGACCTGCCTTTTCTTCGAGAGTCATTTGGGAAATAAGGTCTTTGATAAAGTTTTTTTGTTTGTCGCTTAGTTTTTTCAAAAAATCACCTCTGAAAAAAGCGCGCCGACAAGGTTTTCGGGACTTAAATTGACCGCCCTGCCGCAGATCGACTCGATCGACTGCCATGCTGCACGGCATTTAAAGTCCAAAGCCGTTATTCGGTGCGCTTTTGGCTGCATCTTCCCCAAAGGGCGGTATTTTTTCCGCTCTTTCGGGATTTTAAGATTTTGCCGCGCCGTGAAACGGTTTGTTCGCTCAGGCTTCAGAGATTTGTCTGCTTTGGCCGATGCGCCCGCTCGTTTGCGGCAAAAATTTATTGTGCGTTTTGTTTTTTCCACTGCCCCGCCTGCTCTTTTGTCAGGGGGGTTACGGTTTCCTCTTTATATTTGCTTTGACTTCCGCCCTTGCCGTAAAGGAAGAAGTCTCCCTTTTTGGTTTTAAAAAGACTTTCCTCGTATCCTGCGGGGTCGCCGAATACCGACACAAAGATTTCTCCCTGTTTTTCGGCCGTTTCGGTGTTATAGGTATTTCGTTTTATAACTGCTTTCATGAAAAAATCCTCCCTTAAATAACATTTGAAAACGGCAGCCAATCAGATGACGGTCGGCGCATGGCTTGGTTGAGCTGAGGCAATCGGCGCAAGCCGATCGGAGGGAGGCCGTAACGGAAATACACGCCCGCCTTCAAAAGGTTGTTTTGCCTTCACGACAGCATTATGCATTATGGGATACCGCTCCCTCCGGTCCCGGCTCTGCCGAGACGGCCTCAGCGATAGGGAGAGGTCACTGCCTTTATCGGTTTCATTTGCAAGGCCATAATGAAGGCCGTGCTTAAAAAGAAACGGTCAAAACAAAAACCGCCTGACGCTTGACTTTCAACAGCTCATGCTGTCGGTCAGCGTACCTTCGATCCGATTTCCACATCGTCGGCAAAAATGACCTTAACTCCGTCGCCGCTGTCGGCTGCAAGAATCATTCCGCAGCTTTCGACTCCGCAAAGGGTGGCGGGTTTAAGGTTGGCGACAACGATTATATTCCGCCCGACCAGATCATCGGGAGCGTAGTATGCGGCAATACCCGATGCAACCGTGCGTTCCTTTCCGCTGCCGTCGTCGAGGGTCAGTTTTAAAAGCTTTTTGGCTTTTTTGACCGGCTCACAGGATATGACCTTCGCCACTCTAAGCTCGATTTTTGCAAAATCCTCAATGGATATTTCAGAAAGGGTGGCTACATTTTCCTTTGCGTTTTTGTTCTCGGCGGTCTTTCCTTCGTTTGCGGCTTTGGCTTCGGCCTTGGTCTTGGCTTCGGCCGCCTCAAGCTCGGCAAGCTCCTTTTCGGCGTCGATACGGGGGAAGATAGGCTCGGTTTTGCCGATTTCGGCAGTGGGGCAAAGAGCTCCCCATTTTTCAAGAGACTGCCATGTACGCTGCCCGTCCGAAAGTCCGAGCACGGCGGCAATTTTATCGGAAGTGTCGGGAAGGAAGGGAGCAAGCATTACGGAAATATGGCGAAGCGCCTCACAGAGGTTGTACATAACCCGTCCGAGTCTCGGCGCATTGCATTCATCCTTTGCAAGCACCCAAGGAGCGGTCTCATCTATATATTTATTGGTGCGGGAAACGAATTTCCAAAGGTCGGTCAGTGCGGTGGAAAACTGCATGGCGTCCATGCTTGCTTCCACAAGAGCCTTGGTCTCTCCCGCAAGCTCGGTGAGGCTGTCGTCGAAATCTCCTGCCGCTTGTGCCTCGGGCAGCCTTCCGCCGAAATATTTACCCACCATGGAGGAGGTTCTCGAAAGCAGGTTTCCGAGATCGTTGGCAAGATCGGAATTTATGCGGTTTATAAGGGCTTCGTTGGTGAAAACACCGTCGGCGCCGAAGGGCACTTCTCTGAGCAGGAAGTAGCGGATGGCGTCAACTCCGTAGCGGTCGCAAAGCACCACCGGATCGACCACATTGCCCTTGGATTTGGACATCTTTCCGCCCTCTAAAAGCAGCCAGCCGTGGCCGTATACCTGCTTCGGCAGGGGAAGATCAAGCGCCATAAGTATGGCGGGCCAGATTATGGTGTGGAAACGGACGATTTCCTTTCCCACGAGATGAACGTCGGCCGGCCAGTATTTTTTGAAATTGCTGTCGTCGTCGGAAAATGCGCCCATTGCGGTTATGTAGTTTGAAAGGGCGTCCATCCACACATAAACGATGTGTCCCTTGTCGAAGGTCACGGGAATTCCCCATGTAAAGGAGGTGCGCGAAACGCACAGATCCTCAAGACCGGGCTTTATAAAGTTGTTTATCATTTCGTTTTTGCGGCTTATGGGCTGGATAAAATCAGGGTGAGCCTCATAGTATTCCACAAGCCTGTCGGCGTATTTTGAAAGCTTAAAGAAATAAGCCTCCTCTTTTGCAAGGTGCACCTCGCCGCCGCAGTCGGGGCATTTGCCGTCTTTAAGCTGGGTCTCGGTCCAAAAGGCCTCGCAGGGGGTGCAGTAATGCCCCTCATAGTGACCCTTGTATATGTCGCCCTGTTTATAGAGCTTTTCAAAAATCTTTTGCACCGCCTTTTCATGGTAATCGTCGGTGGTGCGGATGAATTTGTCGTTGGAGATGTTGAGCAGCTTCCAGAGATCCTTTATTCCTGCCACTATCTCGTCCACATACTCCTTGGGCGTAACCCCCTTGGCGGCGGCCTTTTGCTCGATTTTAAGGCCGTGCTCATCGGTGCCGGTAAGGAACATTGTATCAAAGCCCTGCATTCGTTTATACCTCGCCATAGCGTCGGCCGCAACGGTGGTATAGGAATGGCCGATGTGCAGCTTGCCCGACGGATAGTAGATCGGCGTGGTAATGTAAAATGTCTTGTCTTTCATATCAATTCCTCTTTCTTAGAGTATTCTCGGTTTATTTTATCACCTTTGGCGCCGTATGTCAAACACATAATATGGCGGTTTTTGTCAAAGGGAGCGGATGATTTCTTTTTTGACGGCGTCGGAGGCAAAGGCGGCGGCCGCGGCATTCTTTAAAATCATTTTCTGCTCGTCGTCCGAAAGCCCGCAAAGCTCCGCCGCATATTCAAATTCCCGTTTTATATCGGTGTTTTCAATGGCGGGATCGTCGGTGTTTACGGTAACGGCAACCCCCTTTTGCATAAATCCCTTCAAGGGATATTTTTTCATATCATATGCCCCGGTCAAAAGGTTGCTTGTGGGGCACATTTCAAGGGTGACGCCCTCGTTTTTCAAAAGCTCGACGGCACGGTCGTCATCCGCCGCTCTCACCCCGTGACCGATGCGCCTTGCCCCCGCCTTTATCGCCAAGACAACATCCTCGGCTCCTCCCGCCTCTCCGGCGTGGATGGTAAAGGGTATCTTTTTTTCAGCCGCTTTTGCAAAAAGCTCGGTATAATCCCTTGTGGGGAAAAGGCCCTCCGCTCCCGCAAGATCAAGAGCGGCGACCCCCTGCTCGTTTGTCAGGTATTTTTCGCAAAGCCCGACCGTCTCGGCGTTTTGCCGCCCGTTTCCTCTGCCCCGCATTAAGCAGAGTATGAGATTTGATCGAATATCGGCCGCTTCAAGTCCCTTTAAAGCCGCTTCTATGGCCTGCTGCTGAGTCAGTCCCTTTTCGCAGTGCAGCTGGGGTGCAAAGCGCAGCTCGGCATATAAAACGCCCTGCCTTTTTTGTTCAAAAAGCACCTCTTTAACCGCCGTTTCAATTCCGATCTCGGTTTGAAGAAGGGAAAGAGGCAGCTCAAAGCACCTCAAAAAATCGTTAAGGCTTTTGCAGTCCTTTCCCACCGTCAGGCGTCCCTCAAGCTCGCTTTCGGTAAGAGAAAGGGAAATGCCCTGCACCTGACAAAGGCGTTTTGCAATCGACAGGGTAACGGCTCCGTCGAGATGAAGATGCAGATCGATATACTTTTGCGGGATTTCCCGCTCCCCCGCAGCTTGTTTTTGCGGGAGACACTCCTGCTCGGCAAGGGTCTTTTGCTTTAACATTGACATTTCCCCCTTCTGCTTTTTCCGATTAATTATATTTTACCGCAAGGCCGTTAATTTTTCAACAAAAAAGCCTCCGTACTTTTAAATACGGAGGCCTTGCGCTTTTTCGGGGCTTTATTCTATAAGTCCGCTTTCTTTAAGCAAAAGCTCGATGTCGGTTCCCTTGACCTTCTTGAGCACAAGCTTGAGCATTTCCTTTTCGCCAAAGGACAGGGGTGCCTCGCTTATGGGCTTTTTGTCGATGGCATAATAGCAGGCGCGAAGCAGCTCACGCACATCGTATTTGCTGCCCCAAACCTCCGGCACGCCGCGGTCAACATCAAGCAGAGTGTAGACCGACTCCATACCGGTTCTCATGGAATATTCGGTGGTGAATATGGTGTCGCGGGGAGTCTCGGCAAACTGGCCGATGAAGGCAAAGTTAACCGCGCCGTCGGGAACGACTCGGGGTCGGTCGGATTCCTTTCTCGGCTGGAAGAAGGCGTTGATATAGGGCATAAAGCAGGTTGTGGTATTGCAGGCGTTCTTTGCAAGGTCATCGATCTTTTCGGCGGGCAGGCCGATATGGTAAAGCCACTCGCGGCAGACCTCTTCACCCGTGCAGTCCCGCATGGCCTTTTTGACATAGTTGCCCTCTTTGTTTGTGTTCAGCGAATAGAGCCACACAAGCACCGTGTTTTTGTCCTGCGCCTTAAACTGCGGCTGACGGTTGATTGTCCAGGAGAGATACCAGTTGTCGGTGCTGTCCTTTACGGTGACGATTCCGCCAGTTGTTACCTTGCCCGAGCGGGGGTCGCGCTTGCAGATGTTCATAATATGGCGGATTATTTCCTCGTCGGAGGTAGCCACCGTGGCGCTCATCCAGTTGGTGGCGTCCACATCCGAGCAGAATTTATCGGGATTGCCGTATTCGCCGTGCTTTGCCTGTGCCGCAATGGCCTTCCACATATCCCAGGATTCCCCCGCGCCGTTTTTAACGCCGGAAAGGTCGGGAGCATGGGTCTGATCGCCGTAGCAGGAGGTGTCGGTGCAGCAGCCGTTGGTGATAAATACAAGGTCGTTCTCGGTAAGATCGATGGTCTGCTCTCTGCCGTCCTTGACATAAACGATCTGCTCGGCTACCCTTTTGTCACCGTCGGCTTTGATGATTACATTTTTTACATCCATACCGTATTCGATAGATACGCCGTGGGTCTCAAGATATTTTACGAGAGGGAGGATCATGCTTTCATACTGGTTGTATTTTGTGAACCGCAGAGCGCTGAAATCGGGCAGTCCGTCGATGTGGTGGACATAGCGGCAGAGATAGCGCTTCATTTCAAGGGCGCTTGACCAGCGCTGAAAGGCAAACATGGTCTGCCAATAGAGCCAGAAGTTGGTGCTCCAGAAGGAGTCGGGCAGCACATCGGAAATTTTCTTGTCCTCCAAATCCTTTTCGGGGGTCAAAAACAGCTTTGACAGCGCCATGGCCGAAGCCTTATCAAGCTTGAATTGCTTATCGGTGTGGGCATCCTCGCCGCGGTTCACGCTGGCGCGGCACAGAGAGTAGTTGGGATCGTGCTTGTTGAGCCAGTAATATTCGTCGAGCACCGACACCCCCGGGGTCTCGATAGACGGCACATCGCGGAAGGTGTCCCACATGACCTCGAAATGGTTGTCCATCTCGCGGCCGCCTCTCATAAAGAAACCCTTGGTGACATCCTTTCGTCCGTCGCAGCTGCCGCCGGCAAGCTCCAGCTTTTCAAGAAGATGAATGTGCTCGCCCTTCATCTGTCCGTCGCGGACAAGATAGAAAGCGGCGGTCAGCCCGGCAAGACCGGTGCCGATAATGTATGCGGATTTTTTATCGACATCCTTCGGTTTTTCGGAATGAGCAAATGATTCATAAGTTCCTGCAGAGTAATACATATAAAAGCCTCCTGTTTTTGTCCGCTCGTTTTCTCGGGCGGTTTTTCTTTATGTCTTAATTATACCCCGCCGTTTTTCTTTTACAATAAACAAAAAGCCCTCGATGACAAAAAATCTGTCACCGAGGGTAAACGTGTAATATTTTTTATCAAAATCCCGGATTTGTTTAAAACGGACGGCACTCAAAGACTCCCGACAAAACAAATTGTTTCGGTTATATCTCGGCAAACACAAAAGCCCGAGCAACCATACCCGCTTGTCTAAAATCAATCCGGTATAATGTGATATTTTAAATTACGGCCTTTAAACCAGCAATAACCGTTCCCTATCTTTTCTTCCGTCATGTCCTTCCTCGTCAACGAGAATAAAACAACATATTATTACCGCCTTTTATATTGCGATTATAACAATATACAATAAAAAGAGCAAGGTATAAACCTTGCATTATAATTCGTGCCGTAGGCACACCTAACTTATTACCTATTACTTTTTCTTATTACCTCACAAAAATCCCACCGTGGATTTTTTTTGAAGTAAGAGTGAAGAGGTAAGAAGTAAAAAGTAAAATCCCGCCCACTGAAGTGAACGGGATTTTTGGCGGAGAGACAGGGATTCGAACCCTGGGCTCTTTCGAGTCACTAGTTTTCAAGACTAGCTCCTTAAACCACTCGGACATCTCTCCACGGTTAAATTTATATTGTATTGCTTTTTTCGAATACTGCGGCGGTTAAATGTGCCGCGATGTCCTTATTAACCGACGGAAGAGATTCTTCCGTCGGTTAAAGGAAACTTCATCGAGCCTTAAATCAATTAAAGCAGCTCGATAACGCACATCTCGGCGGCGTCGCCGCGGCGGGGTCCTATTCTGGTAATGCGGGTGTAACCGCCGTTTCTCGAAGCATATGTGGGGGCAATGTCCTCATAAAGCTTCTTTATAACATCCTCTTTGGTTATGAATGCCATTGCCTGACGCTTTGAGGTCAAGGTGTTATCCTTAGCCAAAGTGATATATTTTTCTGCCATTGCACGAACCTCTTTGGCTCGGGTGACAGTGGTCTCGATCTTACCGTTTTCGAGCAGGCAGGTGACCATGCATCTGAGCATTGCTTTTCTGCTGTCGGTCTTTTTGCCCAGCTTTCTGCTTCCTGGCATTGATATTCACTCCTTTACTTGGTAGTGTGTTAGACTTCTTCTTTGCTGAGGGTAAATCCCAGCGAATCGAGCTTGTTGATGACCTCTTCGAGAGACTTTCTTCCGAGGTTTCTGACCTTCATCATGTCGTCCTCGGTCCTCGAGATCAGGTCTTCGACCGTGTTTATTCCCGCCCTTTTAAGGCAGTTAAAACTACGGACCGAAAGGTCAAGCTCTTCAATGGTCATTTCAAGGACCTTTTCCTTGCCGGCGTCGCCCTTTTCAACCATAATGTCCGCTCCGGCGCCTTCGGCCGAGAGGTTGACAAAGAGGTTAAGGTGCTCGGTAATTATTTTTGCGGCCAGGGAAACTGCGTCCTCCGCCGAGATAACCCCGTTTGTCCAAACCTCAAGGGTAAGCTTGTCAAAGTCGGTGACCTGACCTACGCGGGTGTTATCTATTTTATAATTTACCTTGCTGACCGGTGTATAGATAGAGTCCATGGGAATGACTCCGATGGTGTTGTTGAGCTGTTTGTTGCGTTCGGCCGGTACATAGCCTCTGCCCTTGTCGATGGTCAGCTCCATTCCGAGCTTTCCGCCCTTCGACAGGGTGGCAATATGCATATCGGGATTGAGTATTTCAACCTCGCTGTCGGCCTTGATGTCGGCAGCGGTGACCTCGCAGGGTCCTTCGGCGTCGATATATACGACTTTGGGGCCGTCGGACAGAATCTTTGCGGTCAGTCCCTTAAGGTTAAGAACGATTTCGGTAACGTCCTCTTTAACCCCGGGAATGGTGGAAAACTCGTGAACAACGCCATCCAGCTTCAGATATGTGGCGGCGACACCGGGCAGGCTGGAAAGGAGTACCCTTCTCAGGCTGTTGCCGAGCGTGGTGCCGTAGCCTCTCTCAAGAGGTTCAACAACGAAGCGGCCGTAAGAGCCGTCTTCCGAAAGTTCCTCGGTCTCAATTCTGGGCTTCTCAATTTCTATCATTCGGAACCCTCCTTAAATTGGCGGATAAACCGCCTAATATTGAAAATTAAACCGTCAAACCCGCAGAGATTATTTACTGTAGAACTCGACGATGAGATGTTCCTCGATAGGAGCATCGATCTGTTCGCGGGTGGGAAGGTTTACGACCTTTGCCTCAAGAGTGTCGGCGTTAACACTGAGCCATTCGGGCTTGGGACGAGCGCCACAGGCCTCAACAACGGCCTTGATCTTCTCGGAGCCGCGGCTCTTTTCACCGATTGCAACAACATCTCCTGCCTTTACCAGGTAGGAAGGAATGTTAACCTTTTTGCCGTTTACGGTATAGTGGTTGTGAACAACCAGCTGACGGGCTTCGGCACGGGAAGATGCCCAACCGCAACGGTAAACCACATTGTCGAGACGGCTTTCAAGCAGACGGAGCAGGTTTTCACCGGTAACGCCGGTCTTGCGCTCTGCTATTTCGAAATAATGGTGGAACTGGCTTTCCAGAACACCGTAATATCTTCTTGCTTTCTGCTTCATGCGCAGCTGAAGACCGTATTCAGAAACCTTCTTGCGGCTCTGTCCGTGCTGACCGGGGGCATAACCACGACGGTCGAGGGAGCATTTGCCTGAATAGCATCTGTCGCCCTTTAAAAAGAGCTTCTGGCCTTCACGGCGGCATAATCTGCAAACAGCACCTGTATATCTTGCCATATTATTACACCTCCAAATAATCAGACGCGACGGCGCTTAGGCGGACGGCATCCGTTGTGCGGGATCGGGGTAACATCCTTGATCATGGTGACATCAAGGCCTGCTGCCTGAAGTGCGCGGATTGCGGCTTCACGGCCCGAGCCGGGTCCCTTAACATAAACTTCAACAGTTTTAAGACCATGTTCCATAGCTGCCTTGGCCGCGGTCTCTGCTGCGGTCTGAGCGGCGAAGGGAGTGGATTTTTTAGATCCTCTGAAGCCCATTTCGCCTGCGGAAGCCCAGGAAATTGCGTTGCCCTGGACATCGGAAATGGTAACGATGGTGTTGTTGAAGGTCGATTGAATATGTGCTGCACCGCGTTCAATGTTCTTGCGGTCGCGGCGGCGGGTGATGTTTGCTTTACCCTTTGTTGCCATATTAAATTCCTCCTGCTTACTTCTTCTTGTTTGCTATGGTCTTGCGGGGACCCTTGCGGGTACGGGCATTGGTCTTGGAGCGCTGTCCTCGAACGGGCAGACCCTTGCGGTGGCGGACACCGCGGTAGCATCCAATTTCTATAAGCCTTTTAATATCGAAAGCTACATCGCGACGAAGATCTCCTTCTACATGAAGATTGTGATCTATATACTCACGAAGCTTTGCAATGTCGTCTTCGGTCAAATCCTTGACTCTTGTGTCGGGATTGACTCCGGTGGCGGCGAGAATATCCTTAGAGGTCTTAAGACCGATACCAAAGATATATGTCAGTCCGATCTCCACCCTTTTTTCACGGGGCAGGTCTACACCTGAAATTCGTGCCATTTACTTTCGCACCTCCATATTTGAGTTGTCGGGATTAGCCCTGACGCTGTTTGTGCTTGGGATTTTCACAGATGACCATTACTTTTCCCTTGCGCTTGATTATTTTGCATTTGTCGCAAATCTTTTTGACAGAAGGTCTGACTTTCATTAATTTATACCTCCCAAAAAATCTTCAACCCGTTTTCGGGTTATTTCGATCGCCATGTTATGCGGCCCTTGGTCAGGTCGTATGGCGACATCTCGACCGTGACCTTATCTCCCGGAAGGATACGGATGAAGTTCATACGAAGCTTTCCGGAAATGTGGGCTGTGATCAGGTGGCCGTTGGGCAGCTCGACCTTAAACACTGCATTGGGCAATGCCTCGCGGACGATACCCTCAACCTCGATCATATCTTCTTTTGACAATTGAATATCCCCCTCACATTAGTTGTCGGCGGCGACAAACTTGGCAATCGCCTGCCGCAATGCTCGGTTTGTGGACATTGAGCCGCTGTCTAATACGGTGGCAGTGGCCGCTAAATGCTTTGGGTTTTTGCATTTGGGCCGCTCCAGCGGACGCTCCTTACCGTCGGCGATAAAAACGCCCTTTTCGGTAATATCAACAACCGCGAGAAACTTCCCCCGGTCGCGCCCCGCCCTCGAATACACAAGCTGTCCGACTTTTAATTCCATGGCTTCCTCCCTTTTTCCTCAGGGTCTGGTCAGAATGACCGGTCCCTTGGTGGAAATGGCAACGGAATGCTCAAAATGAGCGGACAATTTGCCGTCGGCGGTTTTAACCGTCCAACCGTCTTTAAGCGTGCGGACATCGAATGTACCCGCATTAATCATCGGTTCAATGGCTATGGTCATGCCCGGTAAAAGCCGCGCTCCGTGTCCGGCCTTTCCGAAGTTGGGAACCTCCGGATCCTCGTGAAGCTTTTTACCCACTCCGTGCCCCACAAACTGCCTTACAACCGAGAAACCGTTTTGTTCGGCGTGCGCCTGAACAGCCGCTCCGATGTCGCCGATTCTGCCGCCCGCGACAGCCGCCTCGATGCCCTTATAAAGGCATTGCTCGGTGGTGTCGATCAGCCGCTGTGCTTCGGAAGAAATTTTTCCGACCGCAAAAGTGGCGGCGTTATCGCCGTTGTATCCGTGAAGCTCGGCGCCAAGGTCGATAGAGACAATGTCGCCCTCCTCAAGGATGCGGTGTTTGCTGGGGATTCCGTGGATAACCTCGTCGTTTACCGAGATACAAGCGGTGGCCGGATAGCCTGCATAGTGCAGAAAATTCGGTTTCCCGCCCTGACTGATAATATAATCGTAAGCTATTTTATCTATCTCCCATGTGGAGACGCCCGGTCTGACCGCCTCGCCGGCGATTTTCAGGGCTCTGGCCGAAAGCTGACAAGCCTCGGTCATAAGTTCAAGCTCACGGGTGGTTTTAAAAACGATCATACTAACGCCTCAATGGTATTCAACATTAGTGCCGTTGTGTCCTTAAGCTCTTCCTGACTCTGCACCGTATGCAGCATTCCGCGCTTCTTGTAGAAGGCTTTAAGCGGCTCGGTCTGGTCGTGGTAGACCTTAAGGCGTTCGAGAACAGTCTCGGGCTTGTCGTCGGCGCGGACGGAAAGCTCGGCTCCGCAGGCGTCGCATTTTCCTTCGGCTTTTGGGGCCTTATATACCGTGTGGTAGGAGGCTCCGCAGCCGGGGCAGGTGCGCCGTCCCGACATTCTTTCGACGATTTTTTCGTCCGAAAGATCAATCTCTATCGTGGCGGTTATATCGGGAACGAGCTTTTCCAAGGCCTCGGCCTGGGGAATCGTTCTCGGAAATCCGTCGAGAATAAAGCCGTTTTTGCAGTCGTCCTTTGCGATGCGTTCTTTTACGATGCCGATGATGATATCATCGGACACAAGCTCACCGCGCTCGATAACATCCTTGGCCTTTTTTCCGGTTTCGGTGCCGTTTTTGATTGCTTCGCGAATCATGGCGCCGGTGGAAATGGCGGGGATGTTGTATTTTTCGCTGATAATCTCAGCCTGGGTACCCTTGCCTGCTCCGGGAGGACCAAACAAAATGAGTTTCATAAACGGTTCCTTTCCCTGTATGGCGGGGACGCCGCCTGACGCCCCGCCCATAAAAGTTTTAATCAAGGAAGCCCTTATAGTATCTCATCATCATCTGAGATTCAATGGACTTAACGGTATCAAGTGCAACTCCGACCAGAATGAGTATGGAGGTTCCGCCGAGAGATACATTGATGTTTCCGATGCTGCCGACGATAATGGGCAGTATAGCCATCACTCCGAGGAAGAATGCTCCCATAAGAGTGACCTTGGAGATTATCTTGCTGATGAAGTCAGATGTGGGCTTGCCGGGACGGATGCCCGGGATAACGCCTGAGTTCTTTCTCAGGTTGTTGGCCATCTCAACCGGATTATACTGGATCGCAATGTAGAAGTAGGAGAAGAACACGATGAGTATAAGGTAAAGCACGGCATAGAAGGGTCTCTCGTAAGAGAAAATGTCAAGGAACTTGACAAAGGACGAGCTGTCCTTTCCGGTGAAGGCCGTGATGGTTGTGGGGATGGCGAGGATAGAGCTTGCGAAGATTATGGGAAGAACGCCCGCCATGTTTACCTGAATGGGCAGGTGGGTGTTCTGGCCGCCGTACATTTTACGGCCGACTACACGCTTGGCATACTGAACCGGGATCCTGCGCTCGGCGCCTGTCATAAAGACGATGAAGGCGATTATGGCAAGGAAGAGCAGGCAGATGCCGATAACTGCGAAGTAGTTGTGATACTGGACAAGCTGTACCCACAGGCTTGCAAATCCGCGGGGACCGCGGGAAATGATACCTGCGAAGAGTATGATTGAGATACCGTTGCCGATACCCTTTTCGTCGATCTGTTCGCCCATCCACATGATTACGGCCGAGCCGGCAGTGAAACAGAGAACAACGATTATTCCGACGAAAATCTGTGCAAACAGGCCGTCGCCCTTTCCGTAGGTCAACATGCTCTGGTTGCGGAGATAAATGTAGTAAACAATACCTTGAATGAGCGCCAAAATAACGGTAGCATAACGGGTGATAGCCGCCAGCTTTTTGCGACCCTCTTCGCCCTCCTTGGACAGTCTCTCAAGGGGCGGAATTGCCACGGTGAGAAGCTGAATGATAATCGAGGAGTTGATGTAGGGGGTAACACCCATTGCAAAGATGGCGCCGTATTCAAGAGCGCCGCCGGTCAGCACCGAAAGGTAGCTGAAAAGGGTGTTTCCCGTGGAAGAAAAGGTGTTCGAAAGCTCGGAGCTGAGTTTTGCCGCGTCGATAAAGGGCGCGGGGATGAAGGAGCCGATACGGAAAAGGATTATCATAAAAACGGTGTAGAAAATCTTTTTCCTTAAATCTGCAACCTTCCAGCCGTTACGAATGGTTTCAAGCAGTTGCATCTTACATCACCTCTGCCTTTCCGCCTGCCGCTTCAATTTTAGTTTTTGCGGATTCGGAAAAGGCAGCTGCCTTAACGGTGAGCTTCTTTTTGAGGTCTCCGTTTCCGAGAACCTTAACGCCGTCGAAGGTCTTGCTGATAAGACCGGCGTCCTTAAGAGCTGCCGCGTCTACCGTTGCGCCGTCCTCGAATTTCTCGAGAGCCTCAACGTTGACAGTGGCGTATTTAGTTGCGAATATATTGTTGAAACCTCTTTTGGGAATTCTGCGCTGTAAAGGCATCTGGCCGCCTTCAAAGCCGGGACGGATAGAGCCGCCCGAGCGGGCCTTCTGACCCTTGTGTCCCTTACCGGCGGTCTTGCCCTGTCCCGAAGCGGGGCCGCGGCCTATGCGCTTGGAAGGACGGTTTGCACCGGCTGCCGAAGAAAGTTCATACAATTTCATTTTTATTGCACCTCCTTAGTTTACGCTTTGGTTACCTCGACGAGGTGTCTGATCTTAACAATCTTACCCTGTGTCTGGGCGTTGTCAGGCTGGACTCTCTGGTCGCCGATTTTGTGCAGTCCCAGAGCAGCAGCGGTAGCCTTCTGTTTGTCGGTAGAGCCGATAAGACTTTTAACAAGCTTTACAGAAATGTTTGCCATTTTCGCTGCCTCCTTAACCTAAGATTTCCTGAACGGTCTTTCCGCGAACGGCAGCAACCTGCTCGGCATCGCGAAGAGCTGTCAGACCCTGCATTGTGGCGCGCACAACATTGCAGGCATTGTTGGAACGAAGAGCCTTTGCACGGATGTCCTTAATACCGGCAGTCTCAACGACCGCACGGACGGGACCGCCGGCGATAACGCCGGTACCGGGGGCAGCGGGCTTGAGCAGAACTCTGCCGGCGCCGAACTCTCCGATGATTTCGTGGGGTATGGTGGTTCCGCGAAGAGAAATCTTCACGAGATTTTTCTTGGCATCCTCGATGCCCTTGCGGATGGCATCGGGAACCTCGCCCGATTTGCCCATACCGAAGCCGACTGTGCCTTTACCGTCGCCCACCACAACAATGGCGGAGAACTTGAAAATCCGGCCGCCCTTAACCGTTTTGGAAACACGGTTAATAGCCACGACACGCTCGGTCAGATCAAGAGTTGATGCGTCAATTTTACTAGCCAAAATTTTCTCCTCCTTTTTAGAACTCAAGGCCGCCCTCACGGGCACCGTCTGCTAATTCTTTTACTCGGCCCTGATAAACGTTGCCGCCGCGGTCGAAAACCACCGTGGTGATTCCCTTTGCCTTGGCGCGCTCGGCTATCAAAACGCCGATTTTCTTGGCTGCCTCTTTGTTTCCGCCGTAGCCGAAATCCTTTTCGTAGCTGGAGGCGGATACGAGAGTCACTCCCTTAGTGTCGTCAATTATCTGGGCACCGATGTTTGCAAGGGAGCGATACACGCACAAACGGGGGCAGGAAGCCGTTCCGTTAATTTTACCGCGTACTCGCGCATGGCGCTTAATACGGGCTTTTTTGCTGTCAGGTCTGGTTACCATTTAACTTTCACTCCTTTACAAATTATGCGCCTTTACCGGCTTTACCTTCCTTGCGGCGGACATATTCACCGACATAGCGGATGCCCTTGCCCTTGTAGGGCTCGGGGGGGCGTTTGTTTCTTACCTCAGCGGCAAACTGACCGACCTGCTGCTTGTCTGCGCCGGAGATCACGATGCTGTTGGGGTTGGGAACATCGATGGTGATGCCGTCCACTTCGGAAACGATAACCTGATGGGAGAAACCGAGGTTCATGACAAGGTCCTTACCCTGCTTTGCGGCACGGTAGCCGACGCCCTGAATCTCAAGAGCCTTTGAGTAGCCGTTGGAAACGCCCTCGATCATGTTTGCGATAAGGGTACGGGTCAGACCGTGGAGCGAACGATTTTCTTTGGCATCGTCCGGGCGGGTAACGATTACTTCGCTTCCCTCAACCTTGGCTTCGATTGCGCCGGCCATGGTGTGATGAAGGGTGCCCTTGGCTCCCTTAACGGTCACGTCCTTGCCGTCGATCTTAACTTCGACGCCTGCGGGGATGGCGATGGGTTTTTTACCAATTCTCGACATAATCTTTCCCTCCCTTACCAGACGAAAGCCAGTACCTCGCCGCCGACATTTGCGGAGCGGGCTGCTTTGTCTGTCATTACACCCTTGGAGGTGGAAACTATGGCGATACCAAGGCCCTTCATGACCTTGGGAAGATCTTCGCAGTTTGCGTAAATGCGAAGGCCGGGCTTACTTACTCTTTTAAGGCCGGTGATTGCCGAAGCCTTGCCCGCGTTATATTTAAGCGTCAAACGGATAACGCCCTGCTTTCCGTCGTCGATGACCTGAAAGCTCTTGACATATCCTTCGTCAACAAGAATCTGTGCGATAGACTTTTTCATGTTGGACGCGGGTACATCTACCGATTCGTGCTTTGCGGAACTCGCATTGCGAATTCTGGTAAGCATATCGGCTATTGTATCGGATATTTGCATACCGTTTTTCCTCCTTTTCCTAATTGCAAAATAAAGTGATTACCAGCTTGCCTTTTTAACACCGGGAATTTCGCCTTTGTAAGCGAGCTCACGGAAGCAGATACGGCAAATGCCGAATTTGCGAAGATAGGCATGGGGGCGACCGCAGATCTTGCATCTGTTGTATCCGCGGGAAGAATATTTAGGAGTCCTTTTCTGACTTACCTTCATTGATGTTTTTGCCATTGCTGATTCCCTCCTTATTTCGCAAACGGAGCGCCGAGCAGTGTCAGCAGCTCGCGTGCTTCTTCGTCGGTGGCGGCGGTGGTGACAAAGCAGATGTCCATACCGCGTACCTTGTCGATCTTGTCAAACTCGATCTCGGGGAAAATGAGCTGTTCCTTGATACCCATGGAGTAGTTTCCTCTGCCGTCGAAGGAGTTGGCGTTGATTCCGCGGAAGTCGCGGACTCGGGGAAGGGCCACCGAGAAAAGACGGTCGACAAACTCATACATTTTTTCGCCGCGAAGGGTGACCTTTGCGCCGATGTTCATGCCCTCACGGAGCTTGAAGTTGGCGACCGATTTTTTTGCCTTGCAGACCACGGGACGCTGGCCGGTGATCTGAGAAAGGTCGGAAACGATAGCGTCGATAACCTTTGCATTGTCCCTTGCTTCGCCGGCGCCGACATTGATGACGACCTTCTCAAGCTTGGGAATCTGCATAACGCTCTTGTAACTGAATTTTTTCATCAGTGCAGGAGCGACATCATTTTTGTAGGTTTCTTTAAGTCTTGACATTTATAATGCTCCTCCTGTCCTTAGAAAATTTCGCCGCACTTTTTGCAGATGCGGTCCTTTTTACCGTCTTCGTATTTCTTTGTGCCGATACGGGTGGGTTTGCCGCACTTGGGGCAGACGCAGACGACCTTGCTGGCGTACATGGCTCCCTCGGCCTTGACGATTCCTGCGGGATCGCCGGGCTTTTTGGCCTTAACGTGCTTGGTCATGATGTTGCGTCCCTCGATGATGACCTTACCCTCCTTGGGGCTGACCTCGAGAATCTTGCCCTTCTTGCCGCGGTCCTTTCCGCTGAGGATCATAACGGTATCGCCTGTTTTGATATGCATTTTACTCATTTACCGTTACCTCCTTAAAGCACTTCGGGAGCAAGGGAGAGGATTTTAAGATAATCCTTTTCGCGAAGCTCTCTTGCTACCGGCCCGAAAATACGGGTACCTCTGGGGTTTTTGTCTTCTCTTATGATTACTGCGGCGTTATCGTCGAAACGGATGTAAGTACCGTCGTTACGACGAAGGCCCTTTGCGGTTCTGACGACGACAGCTTTAACTACATCGCCCTTTTTGACCACACCGCCGGGAGCCGCTTTTTTAACAGATGCGACTACTACGTCGCCGATATTGGCGTACCTCCTGCCGGAACCACCGAGTACGCGGATGCACATAAGCTCCTTTGCACCGGTATTGTCGGCAACCTTGAGGTAACTCTGTTGCTGTATCACAGTGTTTTCCTCCTCGTAATAAGTTATTTCGCCTTCTCGATTATTTCAACAACGCGCCATCTCTTGTCCTTGGAAAGGGGGCGTGTCTCCATAATCTGAACGCGGTCGCCGATGTTGCAGGCATTGTTTTCATCATGAGCCTTGAATTTAACCGTGCGCTTGATGATTTTCTTATAAAGCGGATGCTTTACATTGTCGGCAATTGCAACGACAACGGTTTTGTCCATCTTGTCGCTGACTACGGTACCGACAAGGGTTTTACGCAAATTTCTCTCGCTCATCGATTATACCTCCGTTTTGGTTGCGGCGGCTTTTATCTCATTGTCGCGCAGAATTGTCATTATGCGGGCGATGTCCTTTTTAACAGCCTTGATCCGCATGGGATTGTCCAGTTGGTTTATAGCAAGCTGGAAACGCAGGCGGAAAAGCTCGTCTTTAAGGTTTGCAAGCTCGTTGTTGAGCTCTTCAACGCTTTTTTCTCTCAGTTCACTTGCCTTCACAGTTGCTCACCACCGTTCTCTTTTTTTACGAATTTGCATTTGATGGGCAGCTTGTGGGAAGCAAGTCTCAGAGCCTCTCTGGCCTGTGCTTCGTCGATGCCGCCGATCTCAAACATTACTCTGCCGGGCTTAACTACCGCCACCCAGTATTCGGGCGAGCCTTTACCGGAACCCATTCGGGTTTCGGCCGGCTTTTCGGTAATGGGCTTATCCGGGAAGATCTTTATCCAAACCTGACCGCCACGCTTGGTGTAACGGGTCATGGCGATACGGGCAGCCTCAATCTGGTTTGCGGTTACCCATGCAGGCTCGAGGGCCTGAAGTCCGAAATCACCGTAGGTTACGGTGTTGCCGCGCATGGCCTTACCGGTGAGGCGACCACGATGGACTCTGCGGTATTTTACGCGCTTAGGCATTAACATTAGCGGTTGCCTCCTTCCTTAGCAGGCTTTGCGGGGCGGCGATTGTCGTGAAGAACTTCGCCGGAATAGATCCAGACCTTTACGCCGATGCGGCCGTAGGTGGTCTTTGCCTCTTCGAAGCCGTAGTCGATGTCGGCACGGAGAGTCTGAAGGGGAATGGTTCCCTCGTGATAGGATTCTTTACGGGCGATCTCGGCGCCGCCTACACGGCCGGAGATCTGGATTTTGATGCCCTTTGCGCCGAGCTTCATTGCACGGCCGATGGCCATTTTCATAGCTCTGCGGAAGGAAGCTCTCTTTTCGAGCTGAGCGGCGATGCTTGCGGCAACCAGCTGGGCGTTAAGGTCGGGATTCTTGACCTCTACGATGTTGATGATTACCGGACGGCCGAGCTTCTTCTGGCATACTTCTTTGAGTTTGTCGATTTCTGCGCCGCCGCGGCCGATAACGATACCGGGTTTTGCGCAGTGGATGAAGATGCGGACGCGCTTTGCGTCTCTTTCGATTTCGATCTTCGGAACACCTGCAGGCTCAAGAAGCTTCAGAAGGTACTTACGAAGATTGTAGTCCTCAACGAGGGTGTCGCCGAAATCCTTGTCCTTGGCGAACCAACGGGAGTCCCAGTTTTTGATGACGCCCACACGCAGACCGTGGGGATTAACTTTCTGTCCCATTCTAAATTACCTCCTTGTCTTATTCTTTCTCTGCAAGAGCCAGTGTGATGTGGCTGGTTCTCTTGAGTATTCTGTATGCGCGACCCTTGTCTCTGGCCTGGAAGCGCTTGAGGGTGGGGCCGGGGCAGACAAAGCACTCTGCCACATACAGGCTTGCGGTGTTCATTTCTTTAACTTCGGCGTTAGCCATTGCCGATTTCAGCAGCTTTTCAAGGCATTCACTCGCCGCTTTGGGCGTGTGGCGGAGAATCGCCATGGCCTTGTCAGCGGGCTGATTGCGGATGAGGTCAAGTACGATTTTCACTTTTCTGGGTGAAATACGGACATACTTAACGGTTGCCCTTGCCATATTATCCATAGTTTTATTCTCCTTTCGCCTTATTTACCGGAATTGGAAGTTTTCGAACCGGCGTGGCCTCTGAAGGTGCGGGTGGGAGCGAATTCTCCCAGCTTATGACCGACCATATCCTCGGTTACATATACCGGAACATGCTTGCGGCCGTCATGAACCGCGAAGGTGTGTCCTACGAAATCCGGGAAGATGGTTGAAGCACGGCTCCAGGTTTTGAGCACTCTCTTTTCACCGGCTTCGTTCATTGCCTGAACTCTTTTGAGCAAGACGGGCTGAACGAAAGGCCCTTTTTTGATACTTCTGCCCATAATATAAGCTCCTTTCGTCCGTTACTTCGAGTTGCGACGCTTAACAATAAGCTTGTCGGAACTGTTGTGATGCTTGCGGGTCTTGTAGCCGAGAGCGGGTTTACCCCAGGGGGTAAGAGGTCCGGAACGGCCGATAGGCGCCTTACCTTCACCGCCGCCGTGGGGGTGGTCGCAGGGGTTCATGACCGAGCCGCGAACGGTGGGACGGAAGCCCTTGTAACGGGTTTTACCGGCTTTACCTACATTTACGTTGACATGATCGACATTGCCGACCTGTCCGACTGTTGCCATGCAGTTTACGGGAACATATCTCATCTCGCCCGAGGGGAGACGGATAAGAGCGTATTTGTCGCCCTCTTTACCCATGAGCTGAGCCATGCAGCCGCCTGCGCGGGCAAGCTGAGCGCCCTTGCCGGGATAAAGCTCGACATTATGGATAAAGGTACCGGTGGGGATGGCCGAAAGGGGAAGAGCGTTGCCGGTTACGATGTCGGCCTCGGTTCCGTTTTCTACCTTGTCGCCCACTTTAAGTCCCTGAGGAGCGATGATGTAGCGCTTTTCACCGTCCTCATACTGAACGAGGGCGATGTTGGCGGTACGGTTGGGATCGTACTCAAGGGTAAGCACGGTGGCGGTTGCCGCCTTGTCGCGCTTAAAGTCGATTATGCGGTATTTTCTGCGATTTCCGCCGCCGCGATGACGAACGGTGATGCGACCGTAGCTGTTGCGTCCGGAGTTTTTCTTCATGGGCTCCAGCAGGCTGCGCTCGGGGGCTACCTTAGAAAGCTCGGAATAATCAACTACCGACATTCCACGGCGACCCGGTGTGGTCGGCTTGTAATGCTTGATTGCCATTTTTCTTCACTCTCCTTAATTACATCATGCCCTCGAAGAATTCGATATTCTTTGAGTCGGGTGTTAAGGTAACAACAGCCTTTTTCCATGATGCGGTGTATCCCTCGAAACGGCCGTAGCGGCGGGATTTGCCTCTCATATGGATGGTGTTGACCTTGCTTACTTTAACCTTAAAGAGCTCTTCGACGGCCTTTTTGATGTCGATCTTGGTGGCGTCCTTGGCTACTTTGAAGGAAAATTTCTTTGCGTCTCTTGCGGCCGACATGGACTTTTCGGTGATGACCGGGGCAAGAATGACTTCCTGAGCGGTTTTACTCATTATGCGTATACCTCCTCAAGCATTTTAACGGCGTCCTTAACGATCACAACGCTGTCGGCGTTGACAATGTCGTAGGTCGAAATGGTGTTTGTGCCGGCTACCTTCACACCCTCGATGTTGCGGGCGGATTTGACTGCCTTGTCGTCGCTGTCGGCCAGTACGAAGAGTACCTTTTTGCCGGCCTTGACATTTTTAAGAGTGTCGGCGACAACCTTGGTCTTGTAGCCTTCAAGGGTGAGCGCATCGAGCACGATGAAGCTCTCGTTTGCAACCTTGTCGGACAGAGCCGAGAGAATTGCAAGGCGCTTGACCTTCTTGTTGATGGACTGACGATAGTCGCGGGGCTTGGGAGCGAAGGCGATACCGCCGTGGGTCCACTGAACGGCTCTGGTCGATCCCTGACGGGCGCGGCCGGTTCCTTTTTGTCTCCAGGGCTTTCTTCCGCCGCCGGCGACTTCGGCACGGGTGAGAGCTGACTGGGTGCCCTGACGCTGATTTGCAAGATATGCAACAACGGCGCGGTGCATTGCCTCGACATTGGGCTCGATACCGAAAACGGCGTCGTTGAGCTCAAGCTCGCCCACATCCTTGCCTGCCATGTCAAATACTTTTACCTTAGGCATTTAAAACTCTCCTTCCCTTATGCTTTTACGCTGTCGGTGATCATAACGATTCCGCCCTTGGGGCCGGGGATGGCGCCCTTGATGGCGATGATGTTATTCTCAGCGTCAACTTTTACGATTTCGAGATTCTGAACGGTTACGCGCTCGCAGCCGAGTCGTCCTGCGCCCTTGGTGCCCTTGAATACACGGGAGGGGCTGGAGCAGGCGCCCTGGGATCCTGCGTGGCGGTGAACCGGGCCGGTACCGTGGGATTCCTTAAGTCTCTGGAAGTTCCAGCGTTTGATAACGCCGGCGGTTCCCTTACCCTTGCTGGTGCCGGTTACGTCGATGCTCTCGCCCTCGGCGAAAACATCGGCCTTGATGAGATCGCCCACATTGGCCTCCACCCCGTCAAGACGGAATTCGCGGAGATATTTCTTGGGAGCGACATCATTCTTTTTGAAGTGACCTGCCATAGGCTTGTTGACATGGCTGACCTTGATTTCGCCGTAGCCGTACTGATAAGCCGCATAGCCGTCGTTCTCCACTGTCTTGACCTGGGTGATAACGCAGGGGCCGGCCTCAACAGCAGTTACGGGAATTACATTCCCGCGGTCATCAAAAAGCTGGGTCATGCCGAGCTTTTTTCCGATGATTGCTTTTTTCATTATTTTTTCCTCCTTGTGGTTATTGGTCGATCTTTCGACCGACATGACCTCTCGTCAGGCGCTGTGTGAAATCAATTAAAGCTTAATTTCAATCTCAACGCCGGCAGGGAGTTCAAGACTCATTAGGGATTCGACCGTTTTGTTGGACGGACGGATCACATCGATCAGACGCTTGTGGGTGCGCATTTCGAACTGCTCGCGGGAGTCCTTATACTTATGGACTGCACGGAGAATGGTGACCACTTCCTTGTGAGTGGGAAGGGGAATGGGTCCCGAAACGCGGGTGCCCGTTCTCTTTGCGGTTTCTACGATCTTTTCTGCGGCCTGATCGACCAGCTGATGATCGTAACCTTTAAGTCTGATTCTGATTTTTTCTTTTGCTGCCATTTTAATGGTACGCCTCCTTAAATTGTTCGCCCGAAAAGGGCGTTAGGGTGGCGGGCGACGCTTTGGCTTCGATAAATGTAACACCTTGCCGTGTGTTCCGTGCCCGTTCATCGAAAAACCGGAGCGGGCCAAAAAGCCTATTCCGGGATTACAAAACGCCTTTGCACCTTTCTCCCTCTGCTTCGCCGCGCGTATCCGCCGACAATGCTTTGGGCGGTCTTTTCAAGTGGAAAAGAGAAAAGACCCTTTCGGTGCCGTTAAAAAAATTAACTGTCGCCCGGTTTTAAAATCGGACATACTCCGTGGAAATTCCCTGTCTCGAGTGACGAGCCCGGACAGCCACCTCCCACATCAACGCATATCTGCACAAATGTGCCTGATAATATTACCACAAAACAAGAGCAATTGCAACCCCTTTTTTAAAGTTTTTTCGGTATTTTTGCGGGAAGCGGAATTTTTAAAAAAATTTTTCTACAAATTGTGTCGGGGCCGCCCTTTCGACACATAATGTGGTTTTTGTTTTAAAAAGCTCAAAAATTTTTTTGATGGGCGGCTTCTCTTACATTATTATATATAGGCCTTTTGCGGCGGTGTTTTTTCCCTCTCGGCTTTCCCAAGGAAAATGACGGCGACAAATCCCCTTGCCTTCTTTTTTCGGCAGGCCTTTGCCCCGCTCGGGAATTTGCGCGAAAGAAAGGGCTCTTTGTCTTTTTAATGTTTTTAAGCAGGCACATGTAAAAACATCGGCCCGTAAGTGTTCTGCCGAAAGCCCTCAGGGCGGCAATTTCGTTTAAACGGCGAAAGAAGCACAAAGACAAAACGCCCCGCAGCCTTGTGTTCGGCAAAGCTCCGGGGCATGTCATTTTTTATTTGTTATTTATCATGTTTGATTTTTGTGAGAAAAAGCAGCGCCGCACCCGCCGAGACGAGAAGAATGATTACGGCAAGAACACCGTGCGATCCGGTTTTGGGCGATCCTGCGTCATAACGCGGTGCAGAGGAAACGGTATCCGCCCCGCTGCCCTGAGTCGGCGAAAATTCGGAAGAGACATAAGCTGGTGTGGGTTTTGAATTGTCGCCATCGGTGCCGCCCTTGCTTTCGGGCTGCGAGCTGTCGGTGTCGGAGTCGACCCTGCTTTCGGGCTCGGAATTATCGGTGACGGCTTCGACCTCAAATTCGGCCTCTGCATCGCCGCTTTCGGACCGTATGACAACGGTATGCTTTTCATCGGCCGAGAGCTGTTTCGCAAATTCCCTTGAAAGCGTCACGGTAATACCGGGCTCCGATACCGTACAGTCGGTTCCGACATTTATTTCTTTCCCGTCGATAATAACCGACACAAGATCCTCAAGTGCCGCATCGCTTTGAATAATCGGAATCCCGTCAATCTGTTTCACCGAAATGATTTTCGGCGCAAGCTTGTCGATTTGTTCGGTTTTCTTTCCGCCGCAGTCAATACAGGTAAAGGTCTTTTCGCCTTTTTTCGCCGCGGTCGGTTGATCGGTCACGGTGCCTTCATCCCAGCCGTGCTCCTTGGTTTCGGTGCTGTCGCAAAGAACGCATTTTCTTGTGCATATTCCGTCATCCGAATTAAACCACTTGCCGAATCGGTGAACCTCATTCATGGTTAGCCGATCCGCTTCCACGGCCCAAAGACAGATCGCGTCCTCCGAAAAGCCCTCAAAATATCCCCGAAGAATTTCAACGGCCGATTTTACAGCGGCCCTTCGGTGATCGTTGAAAAATTCCGCCGCCGCCGAAATGTCACCTTGCTTCTGCCCGCGGGGCGAGTCAAGCGCAACAAGGTCGGAATTCAATGCATAGTGCAGGCAGTCGGCATATTCGCAATCGGTATCGGTATGGCAAAACACCGACGGATCTCCTCCCGCAAGCGTTCCGCGCGAACAGTACCGAATTACCTTTCCGTAGCAGGAACGGGACAGACCGTTCGGAGAGGACGAGCGCAGGGTCATTTCGCAAAGGCAGTTGATCACCGAGCCGCTTTTTCCTATCGTGCGGATCGGCTGGGCGTTTTCCGACGCCGTAATGCCGCCGTACAGCCGCAGATTGATTATTGAGCCGTTAAGATACGGAAAAACCGAAACATCGCTGTCGTTCGGCCTGTCAATCGAAACCGTGATGCTGTGTCCGTTGCCGTTATATACACCCGAAAATCCGTATTTTCGGTCACCCCTTGCATCAATTCCCGCATACCCTTCATATCCGGTCATGTCAATGTCTGCCGTTTGGACAAAATACCGTCCCTTTCCGTATACATCGGCGTCGTTGGAATCGTTTCCGACCGCCGATCGGAAATTGTTTGTGAAATTCATAAAATCTTCTGCCGTGGAGATAAGATACGGATCATCCCATGTTCCGCTTCCTTTAAATACATCGTTAATGCTCTTTATTCTTATGGGAACCGAAAGACGGTGACTGCCGTATGTGATTCCGACCTCGGTGGTTTCTTCGGTCAGTGTGGTGTTGCTCTCGAGTCCCCAGCCGTTAACAACCGCCTTGCTTCCGTCTTTATATGTCGCCGTGACCTCGAGACCGGCCGGATTAAAGAATTCGCCGGCGCTGTATACCGTCAGGTCGGGCTGCTTTGTTATTTCGACCGAAACGGCAAGCGAACGGTCCTCGCTGTATGAGGGCATAATGTAACAGGCCGTCGGAATATGTTTTTCGTCGGTCAGATTGGTTCCGGAATAAACAATATTATCCGAATATACCTTTACGACATATCCTTCGCTCCCCCGCGTTTTTGTAACCCGACCCTCGCTTCGATAGCTGATCGTTCCGGCCGCGGTATAGGTTCTCGGCTGGGATGTCGAGCTGTTATGTATCATGCGGCAGGCCGTTCCGTTTTCGTCCGAAAAATTCACCATTTCGCTGAAGGCTATGTGGGAATGTCCGGTCATAAAAACTGCCTCTTTATATTCCATAAGCAGCCTTTGGAGACGAAGATTTCCCGAAAAAGCATCCTTCAAATGCATTGGCTGCACATAAACACCGTCGTATCGGTCTCCCGGTCCCCAGTTGTGATAGAATGCATGCTCGGCAATAAATATGTTGACATCGGACCCGGCAAACCCGTTAAGCGTCTTTTCCAGCCAATCAAGCTGTTCATCCGAGAAGTTGTCCTGATTCGGGGTGTTCGATATTGAATCAAGCTCCTGTGCGAGGCAGATAAACAGATTATCCTTCGCCCCGTTTTTACCTTCCTTGAGAACATAAAACCAGGGCGAATCCTCGGTTGGACGCACCATATCCTTATGTGCGGTAAACCTGATAAAATTATCGTTGCGCTGTGAATCATGATTTCCGCGAGCCATATATATCCTGTCGGCATCAAAATCCGAAGCCTCGATACACGATTTATAAAGCTCGTATTCCGACGTTCCTCCCTCGGATGTGCAGTCGCCCGATATAAGCACCATTTCAAGTCCCCGCCGCGCAAAGTAATTAAGTGCGGCCGTCCATTTTTCGGGAGCTCCGCAAAAGTTGTCCGAGTTGGGATCGCCGCTGTTATAATTGACATGAACATCGGATACCGAAGCGAATGTGAATTCCGGAGTCTTTTGAGCAAGTCTTTTTTCCGGCGGAATTGTAATACAAAAAGCCGACGCAATGTCGGTGTTTTCAACCGACGCCGAATCGCTCGTGAAAACGGCAAGACGCGTCGCGCCTTCCGGGATGGCCATGTTTTTAACCATTTCAAAAACGGAGGGGCCGCCCGGATTGACCTCGACCGAGCCGATTGCCTCATAATCCGGCAGGACTCCCTCATCATTTGCCCAGTACAAAACAAAATATCCGGCATCTTCGTTGCCCGCCGTATTTATAACGACCCTGCCCTGGGCATATCCCGCCGCATCCGCCTGTTTCCCTTCAAAAATATACTCGGCGGCGGCAACGTCTGCAAGCGCCGACGGCTGAACTGCAGCCGGCAGGGCGGCAAACACAAAGAAAAGAACGACGGCAAGCGCCGCAAGTCTTGTTTTTAACACCTTCCCCTTTGTCATTGTATTACTCCCTTCTTAATTTCGTGCGGTCAATGTTTTTTGAGATTATGATCCTTCAATCCATTGTTTTTTGTGTAATCTCACCATGTTATTTAAAATATAACAAAAAAGCGTCGGGCTGTCAATCATAGTTAAATAATTATCAATATATTATGGATACAGTCAATTTATAAAAAGGGCGGTTTGCCAACGGTGCGCGGGTTTGCAGATGATGCGGTTCATCGGGGCTTGATGATGCGACGGTATTTGTGCGACGGTATTTGTGCGGCGGTGTTAAGGAAAATCGGCGCTTCCTTTCGGTTGGTGTCAGCAGCCTGCCTGCAGTATAAGACTCTCTGTTTGACGCCTGTTTTTTACCGCCCGCAACACCTCTGTCGCGAGCCTGCAATTTTTAAGCAAACATATGCAAAATTTCATTGACTTTACTGTTTTTTGTATGTATAATAACAATGTATTTGTGTATGATTTTCGGGGGCCTTCAACCGCTGCATTTTTGCCGACCGAAGAAATGCGTTTTCCGAAAAATATACAATTCCGAGCCGTATTGCGCCGCGCCTTGAGACATGTTTTCGGGTCGATGCGCCCTTTTCGGTCAGTTGCTCCCCTATGTTTATCCCTTGGGGCACCGACCGGGAAAAGGCCTTTTCTCCCGGAAATGCCCTGCGGGCGGGCGAGCCAACCTTTAAAAAATGCGGCATACAACTCGATTGGAGGAAAAAAGATGAAATCCAAAGGTATTTCAAAGATTATCGGCCTGCTTCTTGCGGCATGCGTGACGGTTTCGGCCTTCCCGCTGACCTTTGCCGCCTGCGCCGATTCGGCCGCGGCCGGGGAAGATGCTAACCCCAAAAGCTTTAGGGTTATGGATCTGCAGTACACCGAGCCGGCCGAAAACACCATCGCCAACCCCTTCCCGGACAGATCCCCCGGTTCAAGTTCCAACACAAAGGGCTTTGCCGTAAACAACAGCTTCGGCACCAAAATCGACTATATGTCGCTAGGCGCGCAGGCCATGCGTTCCAAAAACGGCTTCTCGGTTCACCCTGCAAAGGGCAGCGCCGGAGACAAGGCCGATTTTAAGATTGACCTTACCCAGCTTTCGGATCAGGTTACCTTCTTTAATACCGTCGTAGGTCTCGACGACCTGGGTCCCATGTGGAGACTTGACGGTCTGGGCGGCTCTGTACAGTGCTTTGTACTTGCCGACGGCCGCGTGATCGCCACATCAGACGTGCTTTATCCCGGAGATATGCAGAATCTTTCCTGTGACATTCCCGAGGGCACAAGGGAGCTTGTGCTTCGCACCTCCAACGCCGACGGGAACAATTATATGGACAACTGCGACTGGGCCGAGCCCACCCTTTACACCTCCCGCAAGGCTTTCGGTCAGGTGTCAAAATCGGGCTATTCCGAGGACAACGACTTCGGCAACCGCACCCTTCAGGCCGGTTATGCCGTGGGCATGCGTTTTTCGGCCAAGGAGAGCTTTTCGTCCATAACCCTTCGTCCCATCATGGCCGGCGAAAAGGTCGACTTTAACATTTACAGATTTACCTATTCCTACGAGCGCTCGATTCAGAACGGCACGCTTACAAGCGTTTCGGCCAAGCGTTCCTCCGACGGCTCCTATGTATTCCCCTTGAATTACGCCTTTGAGCCGGGCGAATACCTTGTTGTATTTGACGGAGTGACCAGAATCAAGGGCAACGGCTCTCAGTACGGATATACCTATCTGGACGGCGTGGCTTCCCACGGATTTGTCAACATGGACGTAACCTTTGCCGCCACCGGCGACAGCTATTTTGATGTTGTGACCGAAGAGCCTGCCGCCGCCCCCGTGAGCCACACCACTTCCGCCGAAAAGGCAAAGGCAAAGGCCACCTACGCAGGATACTTTACCGATCTTGCTTCCTTCCCCTCCACCGTTAAGATCGGCGAGGAGTCCTACACCGGCTTCCCCTCTCCCGATTTCACCGAGGTCAAGAGAGAAAAGAGCACCGACGACAAAAAACACAGCGAAACCACAAACATAACCATCAACCACAAAAGCGGCCTTCAATTTGTGCTGACAAGCGTTTTCTATCCCGATTATGCCGCCTTTGACTGGACGGTTTATATGACCAACACCGGCAGCGAAAACTCTCCCGTTGTCACCGATTTCTTCGGCTGCAAAAGCTTTGAATTTGAGGGGGAAAACCCTCTTATCGTCGGAAACTACGGCGAGGATTACGATGTCTGCGCTCCCTACACCACCCGTGTCACCGAGCTTTCGGACGGAGACAGCATAACCTTCTCTCCCAATCACGGACGCTCGACCGACGGCGGCTTCCCCTACTATAATTTCGAATACGGCGACGAGGGCGCCCTCATTGCCATCGGCTGGTCCTCCAGCTGGGAAACCAACTTTACCTACAAGGACGGTAAGACCGACTTTTATTCCAAACAGCGCACCTTTAATTCCTACTTAAAGCCCGGCGAGGTTGCAAGAACTCCCATGACCGCCATGGTGCTTTACGACGGAAGAGACCGCCAGCGCGCACAAAACCTCTGGAGAGACTGGTTTATCGACTGCAACATGTACCGCGATGACGGGCAGACCCTCACCGATCCCTTTGTGGCCGGTGTTTCCTCCCGCCAGACCTCCGAAATGCAAAATGCCACCGAGGCCGACCAGATCGCCCGTATCAATGCCTACAAGAACAACGGCATCGACATAAGCGTATGGTGGATGGACGCCGGCTGGTATGACTCGAAAACAACCGAGGGCGGCGAAAACGCCGGATGGCTTTACACCGGCAACTGGACCCCCGATACCGATCGCTTCCCCACAAGCTTTAAAAACATTTCCGACACGGCCAACGCAAAGGGTGTTAAGACGCTGCTTTGGTTTGAGCCCGAACGCGTGGGCTTGTCGGAGCAGAGCCTTGTATGGCTTAACTCAAAGACCGACACGGCAGTTAAGCTCGAATGGCTTGTGGGCTACGGACTTGACAATTTCAAAAACGTGTTCCAGGATCCCACAAACTATTCTCAGCTTGACATGGGTAATCCCGACGCTCTTGCATGGCTTAAAGATCGCGTAAAGACGGTTTTGCAGAACGGCGGAATCTCCATCTACCGCGAGGACTGCAACATCGAACAGATGGACAGAAACTACACCACCCTTGCGCAGATGTTCCCCGACCGTGCCGGAATAACCGAAAACAAGTGCGTTCAGGGACACTATGACTACTGGGCATATGTCAACGAGATAGAAGGCGTTGAACTTCTTGACTCCTGCGCCTCGGGCGGACACCGTCTCGATCTTGAATCGGTACGCTATGCCGTGGCACTTCATCCGGTTGACTACTGCTATGCCGACATGATCGCAAAACAGGTCGCTAACTACAATCTCTGTGCGTGGATCCCCTTCGCCGGAGCCAACACCGCCAGCGACGACACCGTTAAGGAATATACCGTTCGCTCGGCCTACCGCCAGGCTCTCATTCTCCAGTATCCCGCAACCAACCTCAAATCGTCCGAATTTGCAAAGCTCAAGGAGCTTGTGGACGACTGGAAGACTGTTAAGGACTACTACTATGACGACATTTATCAGCTCACCCAGGAAAACTACTCCAAAAACGCGTGGTACGCATACAGCTATGTAAACTCCGACAGCAATTCCGGATTTGCCATGGTTTACAACCGCGACGGCGAAAAGACCGTCACCTCCAAGCTTATCAAGCTTAAAGGTCTTAATCCCAACGACAGCTACCTTGTCACCTTTGCCGACGACTCCGACAGCACCTACACCATGTCCGGTAAGGAGCTTATGTATCGCGGCGTTAATGTCAACCTTGAAGGCACAAACGATTCGGAGATCATCTACTTCACCCCCGCCACCACCAAGGACAGAGACGACAGCGGTCTTGCCGAGCAGATCACAAAGGCCGAGGGCATCAATCTTAAAACCTATTCCGTGGCCAGCTCCTTTGCGGTATACGAGGCTCTTTATCAGGCCAAGGCCGTTCAGGAAATGGGACCTGACGCCACTACCGCCCAGGTAAACACCGCCGTTGCCACCCTTAAATCGGCTCTCGCCGGACTGAAGGTTTCTCCTTCGGCCTCCAAGGAAGCCCTCGTTTCGGGACTTGAGGTCGTTATCGATTCTATCGGAAATGTCACCGCAAGAAACTTCGAGCTTAAAAATATCCTCATCACCTACGCCGAGAACATCAAGGCACTTATGGTCGCAAAATACAGCGACGCCGTCGCCTCCAACGACGCCGTGCTTTTGGCCGCCAGAGAGGCTTACAACAAGTTTGAAAGCGAAAAGCCGATTGATGTAATGTACGGCGATGTTAACGGCGACGAGAAGATAAACTCCGAGGACGCACTTATGGTGCTCCAGTCGGTAGTCGGTCTTACCGAGCTTGACGAGAGAGCCGCAAAGGCCGCAAATGTCAACTCGGACGACAAGATAGACACTCAGGACGCTCTCGGAATTCTCCAGTTTGTCGTGGGCATCCGCACCGAGCTTCCCTATAAGGATTAACAAGAAAAGGTGCCTGTCCCGTTAAGTTAAAGGACTGACATCAAAACCCGACAAACAAAATCCAACAAACCACTGTCCTCCCCCTTAAAGCTAACGCTTTTCGGGGGAGGTTTTTTGTGCGTTTTTCGGCCGACAGGAGAAAGCTGTGTGCCGTGAAAAGATGATTTTCCGTCAATAAACAAGGTTAAAAACCCAAACTAAGCCGTGGCGCCCCAAGGCAGGGAAGCTATCGCCGCAAGGCGACTGAAGGGTAGCAGTGAGAACAGGGCTATGATTAGAGAGGTTAGCTTTACCATAACGCAATCATTTCTTTGACCGTCAGGAAATGTTACGGAAAGATGAGCATAGAGGTGTTCATTGACGGCAACTTTTTCGTTACAAGAAATCTTACTACCCCTCAGTCTCGGCGGGGCGCCGAGCCAGCTCCCCTGACAAGGGGCGCCACGGCTTAGTTTTAGCGGTAGTTATTGTGATTGACAAAAGACGCCACAAGCTTAGTGGAGACTCTCAGCCTTGTGCATTGAAATTAGTCAAGCCTCATAGAGATCGCCACAAAAATTCGCGCAGAGAAACAAGGCTTTTGCGGGGGTGAGAGCAGGCTCATTTGTTTATTTTGTACATCTTAAACATCTGTTTTTTGTAGAAAGTTACAGTGTTATTTTGAGAGTGCCCTATGATATAATGTCTTGTGTAAATCTTGGGCTGTTGTCGGTTATCGGCAACGGCTTAAGCAACAGATGGTCGGACACCGCACGGTTTCGCTCATTCTGTTGCTTAACAACTCGATTGCTCCCAAAGGAGATGGAAAGATGAGAAAAAAGATAATGAACCTGATAGCGGCGACGGTCGCTGCGGCGCTTCTTTTGACCGCT